>SOKD01000198.1 GCA_004376305.1 Candidatus Cloacimonadota bacterium
CCCAGCAATTCCTGACGTTCTTCAAGCAAACTCAGAATTTCTTCCAGAATTACATCGAGTTCTTCAAGTCTACCCAATCCTTCCTCTTTACAGGCAAGTTCACCGTGTGTTGGACCAACAAAGTGATAACCGAGTTCCTTGAGCTTTCTTACGTTGGCTTGCAGAATAGGGTTGTTCCACATGTGTGTATTCATTGCGGGGGCTATGAGTACAGGTTTATCGGCAGCAAAGATGATACCGAGCAAGAGGTTATCCACAATACCGTGAGCAAGTTTCCCGATAGTGTTAGCTGTTGCCGGTATAAGTGCTATGAGGTCTGCTTCGTTCATAATGGAGATATGAACAATACTCTCGTTTTCAGCAAAAAAATCGCAGTATGTTTTGTGCGATGAGAGGCTCTCGAGCGAAAGAGGAGTTACGAAGTATTTTGCCTCTGGTGTTAAAATGGGAATGACCTTAATATCGTGTTTTATCAGTTCCCTTGTTAGTTCAAGGGATTTATATGCTGCGATGCTTGCAGTAATGCCAAGGACAATTGTTTTCATTCGTCTTTTTTGCTTTTCTTTTCCTTCTTTTCCTCGATTTCCTGTTCAGGTTCTGACTTAGTTTCATAGGTATAATCAATACCTTCGGAAGTGAGTTTGCCTATTGCATTAAGAATTGGTTTTTTTAATTTCTCCTTCATTTCATCATTCCCATAGAAATTGGCTCTCCGTGCTTCTTTTGCAAGCACAATAACAGCTTCAAATCTATTTTCGAAATAGTTCACCAGTTCTTCAGTGGAAATATTAAACATAAATGCTCCTTCTTCTAAAGATTCCTCTTGAATGTTTTAATGAATTGCTTGTTCCTTTTCATAAGACAACCTTCTGCAATCAGTATTGCAGCAATAGTATCGGCTGTTTTTTTAATGGTATCATTGATAACAATGTAATCGTACTCTTTGATATATTGCAACTCCTTTCTTGCATTTTTGATCCGTTTCTCTATTGACTCTTTGGTTTCAGTTCTTCTTCCCTTGAGCCTGCTTTTCAAAATATCAACTGTTTTTGTCAGGAGAAATATGAAAATTCCCTCAGGATAAAATTTCTTAATACGCATTCCTCCCTGGACATCTATGTCCAATATACTATTGTACCCTTTTTGTAGCCTTTCCTCCAATATCTTTTTTGGAGTTCCATAGAAATGATTGTGTACCTTTGCCCATTCGATAAATTTCCCTTCACGCGTCCACTGTTTGAATATTTGTTCGGAGAGGAAAAAGTAGTTAACACTATCCTTTTCTGTTCTCCTCGGTTTCCGCGTCGTGGCGGATACCGAATAGATAATTTCGCCAGGATACTTCTTCGCCAGAAGCTTACACAATGTTGTTTTACCTGCTCCTGACGGAGCTGAAACTACAATAGGTGTGCCTTTCAATCCTACTTTCATTCTATATTATAAACCTGTTCTCTGAGATGTTCAATTTCCTCCCTGATGCTCATTCCTTTTTTTAGGATTTCGTCATGGAGTGATTTTGCCAAAAGTGTCGTAACTTCTCTTGTCATTTCCTGGAGGAGAAAGTTAAGTTTCTTGCCTACCGGAGTATCTGAATCGAGAAACAATTCAAACTGAACTATGTGATTTTCGAGACGGATGCATTCTTCCGTTATGTCGCTCTTAAGCGCATAGAGCAGGATTTCTTGCTCAATTCGGTTATTATCCATGGCAACTATGTCTTTGAGTGCATTAATGTTTTTTGTTATTTTTTCTCTCCACAAACATACATTTTTTTCAGCTTCCTCTTTGATGAATGACAGATTTCCTTTTAAATTTGCTATTCGCTTCTGGAAGTCAGAATAGATTGCATTTCCTTCGTCTGAACGCATTTTCAGGACCCCTTCAATGGCAGTATCGGTAACAGTATTGAGCTTATCAAGCATTTCTTCATCTGATATTTCTATCACGTTGTTCGTAACGAAGATATCTCGGAAATTACTGAGAAGATCAATATCAACATCTCCTGAAATACCCAATTCTTCTTTCAATGCTAAAAACTGCGTGTAATATGCCTTTGCCTTTTCGTAATCTATACAAACTTTCTGTTTTCTTGATTTATCAGATTCTATGTAAAGTGATATCTCTACCCTTCCTCTTTCGAACGAGGTCTTAAGCTTCTTCATTATTGCGGGTTCAAACTGCTTGAGATTTTTGGGAAGGGAGATAATGATGTCAAGAAACTTGTGATTCAGCGTTTTCATATCGCAGCACAGCGATGAGGCAGTGGCTACTTCAAGGTTTGCAGTTCCAAATCCGGTCATACTTTGTATCATTTTATTCCTTCAGTGCTTTCAAATATGGTTTGCATGTTCAGTCTCAAGGATAAGTGTTACAGGGCCATCATTGTGAATGGAAACAAGCATTTTTGCTCCGAACTC
>SOKD01000052.1 GCA_004376305.1 Candidatus Cloacimonadota bacterium
GGTTTGCGACAGCCCGCTTTTCTTTTGCCTTGACAAAATTTCATTAATCTCTTGATTCGGCCTGGTCGGAAACATTATGGACAAACGCAAATGGTATTGATAGCCTGGCGCTCGTTGTTCCAGACTTCCATCCTCTTATGGGAACAATTGACACCGTTGTTACCTGGAATTACGTTCTCATCAATATCGATACATCAACAACTCCACCCGGTACCACATACACAGTTCAAAATTACATAACACCGGTTGTCCGTTTCACTGCGCAGCATTTTATTACAACAGTCCCAACCGATACCAATGCAGTTGCAGATTCTATATCCATTACGTATAGCTTCGCATATATTGACACCACAACATCAGTAACGGGATTTCAGAAGGATGCTTACGCTGGAGAAGCGGGAATCTATAAAGCAAGCAACGATGAGAACAATGCAATCATTGCAGCAAATACAGTTCTCTATACAGATCCAACTTATGTTTTTGCGCACGATGCATCCGTAACAGCAGCAAAGCTTCACATACTCCTGGCTCGAAGCTACTATAATGCAAAACTATTTTACAATGCTGTTACTGAAGTGCTCATCCTGGATCCCGGCTGGACATATGATCCTTTTTCACCACAGTTTTTCTATGAACTCGCAAAAAAAATAGAAGAACTTGAAGGATGAAATTTGAATTGTGCTTATCGAACGGTCGTCGGTAACTACTTTCCTTCTCTGTCCTTCTTTTCCAGTTCCTCTTTCAGTTTCTCGATTTCCTCTCTCAGTTCCTTCAATTCATCCTTTTCATAAAAGAATTTCAAGTCCGGCAAAATCTCTCTGAGTCTGTAAAGTTTATCATCACCGGGTCTTGGTTCTATTTTCACATCAAACTTCTTATTTTTCTTGCCACGTTTTACCAGTATTCGAACTGTCGATCCCGGCTTTGTTTTTTTTACTACCTTAACAAATTCACCAAGTTCTTTCACATCTTTGTCGTCGTAAGAGATGAATATATCATCTTTCTCAATACCTGCTTTCTGCGCAGGTCCATCATCAACAAGACCACTCACAATAATTTTCTCATCTTCTTCTTTTATAAAAACGCCGAGCCATCCTCTCTCTATTTTCCCGTGAGTGATAATCTCATTGGAAATTTCCATCATTTTTTCACAGGGAATGAGGACACCTGCTCCATCGGTTAATTCAGTATTCTGCGAAATGTCAATTTTGAGCTTTTCCCTTAATACTGATTTAATTTCCGGAGCACCATAAAACAAAGATGTTCGCAGAGCAAAGGAAACGATTCCAACAAGTTCACCTTTCATGTTAAATACTCCGGCTCCGCTATTCCCCGGAAGCACTGCATTTCCAAGTTGAAGAAGGTCATCTTCTCCTCTTTTCCCTGAAAAGATGCTTATTGAAATACCATTCTGCAAACCAAAGGAATTGCCAATAACAAACAGCAAATCCCCTGGCACGAGCGCTTCAATATTACAGACTTTTGCAGGTTTGATCTTCTTTTTAACCTTGAGAACAGCAATTCCCGTTTCAGGATCTGAACCAAGAAGTTCCGCTGTTATCATCTCCCCTTTATCCGTTTCCACCCAAATGGTATCGTTTCGAATAAATCGCTTTATCGTTACAATGTAGCCTCCTTCATCAACAACAATTCCTGTTCCCACAAAACCATTTTCACCCTCTACACCGTAGTGCACCGACACAATCGAAGGAGAAACCCTATTGTAGATCTCTTTGATATCCCCCTCAAGTCTGTCAAATTCGGTTGACAACAATACGCTGGTCAATAGAAGAGAAGCAAAGCACAAGCTTACCAGTAGTTTCATGGTACCTCCTTTTTTTCATTCACCATTGCCTTACCCTTCGACATTATCGCCCCTATTATCGTTGATGGTTTCAACGATCGAAACGGATTCATTATGCTCTATTTATCAATAACTTGTTTCTACGATTTGAACAGTATTTCCTTTTCCAGGGAACGTATAAATAACCTGCCCTTTTTCGAATTGCCCGTAATCAATAATATACTTCCCCTCTCGCCTGATCAATTCTTCCTGTTTTTTCTTCACAATCAATTGTTTGTTCAAAGCAATTTTGCGAAACATACCAATGGAAAATCCTGCAATAAAGAGAAGCATTATTGTACATACTGCAACCCATCGCGGGTTTAAGAATTTTCCTCCGCGGGGGATAGTTTCAAATCTTCTAAGAATTTTATCGGCTAACCCCACCTCTGGCTCAAAACGCTCGTATGTTCCTACAAGCGAGGTAATGCAATCAAGTGTTTCGTACAATTTTCTGCATTTATCACACGTTTTATTATGCTCTAATACCTCCCTTTTTTTCTGTTTATCGATACTCCCCTCCAAAAAATCGGTATACAACAACCGTACCTTTTTGCAATCCATAAAGATCAC
>SOKD01000334.1 GCA_004376305.1 Candidatus Cloacimonadota bacterium
TGTTATGCTCATACTTATCAGAAAGGTACCCACTAAGAATAAGAACACCCTTTGTATGGATTGGTCCACCCAGTTTTGCTTCACGCTCAATATCAACAATTCCACCTTTTCCCATACCAATGGTGGTAGTAACCCGAGATGGTTTGCCAAAAACAAAATCGCCAAGTCCCGTAACAGAAAGCCCGTTGACCTGACCGATCGAATCACCTTTTGTATCAATGAGAATAATCCCGCGATCTATCATTTCCTGGATTTTTTCCTTTATAAGGCTGGAACGGTAGATCTTTTCATCAATTGCCTTCTGAATATGTGTACTCGTAATGTATTCAGCATTTTCGTTGGTAGCGTAGAAATTTGCCTCTCGAATGATATCGCCAATGTCACTGAACTTGGTTGAAAGTTTCTGCTGATGTCCTGCAAGTCTGGAGCCAAATTCAATGAGTTTGGCAACAGCTGTTGCATCATGATGTTTGAGTCCTTCTTTCCGGCAGAATGTGCAGATGAAGGATGCATATTTTTGTATGTTTGTTTCTGTCCTGTCCATAGATATGTCAAACTCCGCCTTGACCTTGAAAAGCTCCTTAAACTCAATGTCTGCTGTGTAGAGCAGGTGATACAGCATTGGATCACCAATGAGAATCACCTTTACATTAAGAGGAACAGGGGTTGGACGGAGCCCCTTCGTGGTAATAAATCCAAGTCGCTCTCCCGCCTCTTCAATTGCTATCTCCTTGTTTTTTAGCGATGTTTTCAATGCCTCCCAGGAAAACAAATTCTTCAATAACTCCCCAATAGCAAGCACCAGGAAACCACCATTCGCCTTATGCAATGAACCTGACCTGATCATGGTGAAATCGGTAGTTAAAACTCCGAGTTGCGCCTCTTTTTCTATCCTTCCAATGAGGTTTTGATAGGTTGGATTATGTTCAATAATCACCGGCGCCCCCTCAAGTGGTGAATTATCTACTACAATGTTTACCTTGTATTTCTTCAAGGGCATCTCTCCCATCCAGGCGGCCTTGAAGTCCATTGGCGTATCTTCCGGTGGTTTGAGGAAATCCCCAATGTTCTCCAGGATGTCCTCTTGAACCAGCTTCAGATAGACAATAACATCCTTGAACTCCTTATATTTCTCCTCAAGCACATCATTCAAATGATCAATTACAAAAAGAGCAACCTCACGGTTCAGGTTTCTGAGTGCATCAGTGGCTTTGCTCTCAAGCACCCTCAATTGCCTTAATGCTATCCTTAATTTCTCGCCAAGATTTTCCTTTTTCTTCTGGACCTTTTCCTTTTCCTCCGGTTTGAGTGCAAGAAATTCCTTCTCACTGAGCACTTTTCCATCCTTCATGGGAATCATCAACAAACCTGTAGGTGTTGTTTGTAAAGCGAATCCATCAGTTTCTGCCTTCTTATTAAGGTCAGCATACAGCTGCTTTCTCTCAGCTTCAATTGATTTCATGGTTTCATCGCGTTTTGCTACATAATCATTGCTTTTGAAAGCCTCTGGTAGAAGGCGTTGCACCTCAGCGATGAAATTCTTCATATCCTTCTGAAAAACCTTTCCTTTTCCAGGGGGAAGTTGCATTGCCTTTGGTTCATACTGGTTCTGAAAATTGTTAACATAACACAGGTCAAAAGGCACTGATTTGTTTTTGGCATAATCCTCTAAAAAACCTCTTGTTGCTGTTTCCCTGCCTGTACCCGGACGTCCTGCAACATAGATATTGAATCCCTTTTCCTTTATTTCGAGCCCGAATTTGAGTGCCCTTACTGCACGCTCCTGACCAATTATTTCTTTGAGAGGTGATATTTGTTCGGTAGTTTTGAATTTCAACACATCCATATTGCATTCCAACCTTAATTTTTCAGCAGACAGTTCTCTCTTCATTTTTGTCCTCCCGTTACGATATTCACTTTATTCAACCAAAACATAAGCGCCAGTATATACAAATACAATAAAAAGTCAAGCTAATTATATAAAGAGTGGTCCTTTATTTCATTCATTCAATTGTTTTCTTGATTTTTCATACAAATATTCGGTTCCTGTCTCAATGATATTTGCATTAATGCTCGTTTTGTCAACTTCCATACATCTTATTAAATCAAAATATACTGATCTATTAAAAATAGAAAGCAGAAATTGATACGCTGATCACTATTTTGAAATTTTAATAACTTTCCTTCCCTTTATGCCGTTGAAAAGCTCAGTGTTTTCACCAGATATCTCCCGAGAAAAAGGTGCTTTCTTGCCTGCGTAGATAATAAGGCTGCCCTGTTTTTTCAAACAATGCATTATCATCTCTTCTTCTCTCCTTGAGATCCTTTTCCCACGAACCAGAACATAGGTATATTTCTCAAGATTTTCATATACTTGTTCGAACCTCTCACAGAAAATAAACACTTTATCCAGTTTCATTTTTGCCTTAATATGTTGTAAGAAAACACATTTTTTCCTATTTGATTCAATCATGTCAAACCTACATTCGGGAAATTTTACAGCAAGAGGAATAGCTGGCAGACCATTACCAGAACCTATATCAAGAAATCGATCACATGCATTGGCATGTATCGCAGTCACAATAGAGAGAGAATCAACAATATGTCGTTCAATAAATCTTCCTTTTTCTTTCTTAGAAATAAGGTTAATCCTCTCATTCCATGTGAAGAGTTCTGAAAAATAGACAAAAAGCTGACGGCTTGCGCTCACTGTTAATGATATTCCGAAATCATCTGCTGTCTTCCACAAAACTTTTATAAATTCTTTCTGTTTCATCTTCGTCTATCCAAATGTTTCACGTGGAACATTTCTTAAGAGAGCAACTGTTGATTACAGTCGTAAGAGCGCCAGCGCACACGCTATTAAACGTTTTGAAGAGGAAACTGAAAAACAGCAGCACCGCAGAACAGCAAAACCATAAGTAAATGTTTCACGTGAAACATCGTAACTATCTTGTAAATAGTTACTTACGCTCATTCATCCCTCACTTCCTCGTACGTTTCTCCACGTTACTTTTCACATCATCAAGTGCAATTCTCTTTGAGCAGCCAATGCTCTGACATTTTTCTCAATCTTGGACAACAATCCAGGTTTGAATTGATGAAATTCCCATCACCGGGAATGCGATTCGGTGCCCAGATAGTCGAAATACGACAGTAAGTCTATTAATCGTGTAGCTTAGGTTCCTATCCATTTCAATTTCGCAAACCCTGACATCTTCAGATTTTTAGCAAGTGGAAACAATGGTGAAAAAGAGGTAACACTCATCCATTAAATTGCGATGAAGTTTGAATCAATTGCAGGGACCGGTTCGATAAAATGTGCAACTAAGTGTAAAATCTCCTTATGAATCTTTCTCGCTTTGACGATCCAATCTTGGCGTACACTCCAAAACTACTGCCTAAAAGTTATTCCTATTCATTGCCTTTGAAAATGTATCTACAGCCTTTACAACTCGTTGCTGCTTGCAGGTTTTGCATGTTGCAATTCGGGCAAACTTTGTAAAACCCGCTCTGCAGAGCGTCCTTCAACGCTCCTTCTGATTTTCCCTCTACATTCACACTCTCGGCAATTTGCGCAAATTCATCCACATCACAGAGTTTTTTCCACTTATTAAAGGAAGGATGAAAAAGCCAATCATTTGCCAGTATTTTCCCGTCCTTGATGAAGAAAATGACATCCTGCTTTGCCAGTGGTCCACGAATCTGACCCGCAATTCGGTATTTCCAATGATAATCCTCATTAATAAACTCTGCAATATCTCTTATTGTACTGATTTCAATCCACTCATCAGTTTTTCCAAAGAATATCTGGTCATAAACAGATAATTTCCCGTTGCAAAGTCTTTCGATAAGTTCCTCCTGAGTAAACGAACCAAGATTAGTCGTCCCTCTTCTCACGCTCGTCTTTGCTGACATTTTTCCTCCTTTTCAATTTACTATTCTCCTTTATTACCTTTTTATAATGGAAATTTCTATTTATGTCAATAAAAAAAGTTTCGATACATACAATTTGTACCTCTCAATGAAAATTCCATTGACATCTATTTTGTTTTAGGATATAGTAACTGGATTCTGCAACGGTTGAAAAGAATTTTCAAGAGTTCACTTTAACACTTCTTTACGTTCATTGAATCAAGAGAATGGAGGTTTTATGAAGGTTCTCCTATCGGGCAATGAAGCGGTTGCACGCGGTGCTTATGAAGGTGGTTGCCATTTTGCTGCAGCTTATCCAGGAACACCGAGCACAGAGATCCTTGAAAATATTGCTCAGTACAAAGATGTTATTTACTGCGAATGGTCTACAAATGAAAAGGTTGCTCTGGAAGTGGCAACTGGCGCGAGCTTTGCCGGTGCAAGATCACTTGCCGCAATGAAACATGTTGGTCTTAATGTTGCTGCAGACCCGTTCTTTTCTCTCAGTTACATCGGCGTAACAGGAGGAATCATCATTGTCAGTGCTGATGATCCTGGTATGCATTCATCACAAAATGAGCAGGATAACCGTCATTATGCAAGATTTGCTAAATTACTCATGCTTGAACCATCGGATAGCAATGAATCAAAGGAATTTACGAGGATTGGTTTTGACTTAAGCGAAACATTTGATACACCGGTGCTACTCAGAATGAGCACGCGGTTATGTCACTCAAAAACGGTCGTCGAACTTGGAGAAAGAAAAGAAATCCCCGTCAAAGGATATGAGAAGGATATCAAGAAACGACTTGTGCTTCCGGCACATGCGCGGCTCAGACATATCTACATTGAAGAGAGGTTGAAGAAATTGGCTGTATTCGCAGAAACCTTTGAATTTAACAGAATGGAAATAAAAGACAAAAATATCGGAATCATCACCAGTGGAATCTCATACCAGTATGCAAAAGAGGCTGTACCCGATGCATCGTTCTTGAAACTTTCCCTCTCGTACCCTATGCCCTTCAAATTGATAGAGACTTTTAGCAAAAAAGTTAAAAAGTTGTATGTGATTGAAGAAAATGAACCGTTCATCGAAACAGAGATCAAAGCTTATGGCATAGAAGCAATCGGAAAAGAAATTATTCCAATAACAGGAGAGTTGAATCCTTCAATTATAAGCAAAGCATTTGGCAAAAAAACGAAATCAATAATTATTAAGAAGATGCCCAAACTTCCACCAAGACCACCAGCCCTTTGTCCCGGATGTTCACACACACCTGTATTTTATATGATTAACAAATTAAAACTGACAGTGACCGGTGATATTGGATGTTATACGCTCGGAGCATTACCGCCACTCAACGCAATGGATACCTGTGTTGATATGGGTGCAAGTATTGGAAATGCGTATGGAATGGAAAGAGCTCTCGGTGAAAAATCAAAAAAGAAGATTGTTGCCGTTATTGGTGATTCAACCTTTTTCCATTCAGGTATTACACCTTTGATTGATATTGTTTACAATAAAGGAACCTCCACAATAATAATTCTTGATAACCGTATCACAGCAATGACAGGTCACCAGGAGCACCCTGGTACCGGAACCACCCTGATGGGAGAAAAAACTATCGCCATCAAACCGGAAGATATTGTAAAAGCTTGTGGAGTTAAACATGTCTTCATCATTGATCCTTACGATCTCAAGGAATTGAAAAATCTGCTCAAAAGAGAGGTAGAGCGAAAAGAACCAAGTGTAATCATCGCTCGAAGAGCTTGTATGCTTTTGCTCATTAGAAAAAAAGAGGTTAACGAACCCTACTATGTTAATGAAGGTACATGCATTGGATGCGAAATTTGTATTGGGCTCGGTTGCCCCGCAATCTCGATGAAAGATGAAAAGGCAACTATTAACGAATTTTTCTGCGTCGGATGCGGAGTATGTGCACAATTGTGTCCGGAGGACAAAGCGATAGTACAAGAAAAAAAGAAATCCGAATAATCAATGTTTTGATGAGGAGTTCATATGGAAACAAAATCAGTTATGATTTGCGGTGTTGGTGGACAGGGCATACTCCTCGCCAGCGACCTTCTTTCTCAAACCATGTTGGAAATGGGACTGGATGTTAAAAAAAGTGAAGTGCATGGAATGTCCCAGAGGGGAGGAACTGTTATAAGCACTATCCGCTTTGGCGAAAAAGTTTTCTCTCCGCTTATTGGAAGGGTAATGCTGATATTATTCTGGCTTTTGAAAAGCTTGAAGGGCTGAGACAGCTTGCTTTCCTGAAAGAGAATGGCTTGATAATCGTAAACGATTTTGCTATTGCCCCCCTGCCGGTAGCGTGTGGGCTTGCTGAATATCCGGAAGAGGTTATTCCCGTCATTAAAGACGCGGTTCCAGAAACAACAGTCATAGACGCCTTTGCACTTGCAAAAAAAACAGGAAATCCCAGGAGTATGAATGTTGTACTCATCGGTGCACTTGCAAAAAAGCTCAATACACAAAAAAAACTGTGGTTTTCTGTAATAGAAAATCGTGTTCCCCGCAAAACATGGGACGTAAACAAGCAGGCATTTGAGCTTGGATTCAGCGCATTGTAATCCCAGTATTTTTATTAATCCATTTGCTGCACTACATTTACACACTTCCGCCGTAACATGACACAAAATATCCGATTAGAAAGAAATATTCTTTTCCTGTCTTACAAATTTCCCCACGGTTCGCCAATCTTTTGTCTTGACTTTCTCACTCATTTTATTATATCATCCTGAACGTTATGATACATAATCTGGTAAGAAAAACAACCACATTGCGACCTTCTGCCCTTTTAATGCTCCTTGTTCTCGTTCTCATCACCATGGTTCAATACTTTGTTGCTGCGGAAGAAAATGACAAATATAAACTCCCGGAACTATGTCCCGCATTGAAGAGCGAACTATTTGGCTACATTATTGAAGAACACCAGACACCTGAAGATTACATAATAAGCAAATTCAAAGACCATGACATAGTATTTATCGGCGAATTTCATCGAATAAAACAAAACGTTGAACTCATTCACAGACTCATTCCCAAACTGTATGAAAATAGCGTACATATCCTTGGGATCGAATGTGCCCTCTATGAAAACCAGGGAAAAATTGACTCGCTCATCTTTGCTGATTCATATGATGAATTTTCAGCCCAAAGAATTCTTTTTAATCAATTTGTTTTCTGGGGTTACCAGGAGTATGCAGATTTATTCAAGACCGCCTGGTCACTCAATAACGCTTTACCGGAGGATAGTATCCCATTTCGTGTAATTGGACTGAATATCAAACCGGATTGGCGTTATGTGATGACCATGGAAGACAGAGATAATCCCGAAGTAATGAAAAAAGTCTGGTCACTTGGTGATCCTGATGAATACATGGCACAAACAATCATAAAAGAAATTATTGAAAAGAACGAGAAAGCACTTATCTTCTGCGGTTCGCATCATGCGTTTACAGAATACAAACAACCGTTATACGATGAAAAGACAAAGGAATTTACCGGATTCGATGAAAACCGTATGGGGAATCTCATCTATGATATTATCGGCAAACGCGCTTTTACAATCATGCTCCATGCTCCATGGATCAATGCACAGGGTTATTCCAGCCCTTACGTTTATCCTGTTGACGGAATAATCGATGCATTGCTTGCTACGCTACCAGCATTCTATCGCAATGCAGCTTTTGATACAAAAGAAACTCCTTTTGGCAGTCTGCCAGCAAGAACAACACTCTATAAGTACGGCTATAAACACTTTTCATTAAATAATTACTGTGATGGTTACATCTGTCAAGGTCTCCTATCTGAATATACCGGCGTTACTCCCATTCAAGGATTTATCAATGAAAACAATTTGGAAGCAGCAAAACTTCAGAGTCCCAACCCGGAATTCAAGAAAGCATCTACAACCATTGAGGATTTCAATAGAGCAATTCAGCAAGACGCGAATATTTCGTACCGGTTCCGAAAATATAAGTAATAATAACAGCATTAACTCTGAAGGAGCATTCAATGAAACTCAACGACATTACAATTTCAAAGGCAATCATCAAACGTTATACAACGAAGTTACTCAACAGCCTGGAAAGCGATGTTGCCATTGTCGGCGCTGGACCTGCAGGACTCACAGCAGCGTATTATCTTGCAAAAGCCAAAAAGAAAGTCGTTCTCTTTGAAAGAAAACTCTCTATAGGTGGCGGAATGTGGGGTGGAGGAATAATGTTCAATGAAATCATTGTACAGAGCGATGGTAAGAAAATATTTGATGAATTTGGTGTTAGAACATCTCCTTTTGAAGAAGGCTATTTCTCCGCAGACTCTATTGAAACTGTATCAACAATCTGTTCACAGGCATCGAAAGCCGGAGCAACGATTTTTAACCTTCTCAGTGTAGAGGATGTCATGCTCACTGAAGAGCGGGTTACCGGATTGGTGATCAACTGGACTGCTGTTGAGTTAGCTCATCTCCATGTTGACCCTGTTACAATACGCTCAGAGTATGTTATTGATGCAACTGGTCACGCTGCTGAGATTGCAACAATTATTCAGAAAAAAAGTGGGTGCAAACTAAACACACCAAGCGGTACTGTCATCGGTGAAAAGCCCATGCACGCAGAGATTGGTGAACGAATGATAATAGAGAATACACGCGAGATATTTCCCGGGGTTTTTGCAGCCGGAATGTGTGCCAATGCCATTTTTGGTGCACC
>SOKD01000115.1 GCA_004376305.1 Candidatus Cloacimonadota bacterium
AAAGGTAAGGATAAAATAATCGTTGGTATTTTCTGTTAGGAGAATAGCATTCTCTGGTAGGTATTTCAGAAGTGCTGTGCCATACCCCAATGCGTCGTAATCATATCTTCTGCAGTTTGCTTTATAATTCATGGTGAGGGGAACCAGAGAGAGAATAAACAGAAAAGGAACAAGAAGCCACAGATACTTTTTTGCGCGAGAAAGCATATGGAGTATCCCAAATCCAATAATGAGGAAAGCAATCATACTTGATGGAAGGAAGTAGGCATGGAAGTCCGGACCTCTTCCGGTTAGAAATGAAAAGGTTATATTGCAAACAATGGATCCAATAAAGAGTATGAAAAGGTTCCGTTTTCTCTTGAAGAGCAGGTATGATCCAAAGAAAAATGGCACAATGCCCCAGAACGAGATCTCCTTCAGCATGTGAAGCATAAAGGGAATATACGACGTTTCAGCGTATTTGAGGGAAGAAAATCCTCCTGAGAATTCCCTTGCGGTAATGAGAGAAATAAAGTTCTTCATGGTATAGGCATTTCCCCAATTAAAAACCGGATTAAAGCGTGCACGCACGGGAATGTATAGATAGAGCGAAATTCCGAGAAAGAAGAGTAAAACAGCAAACAGAATGTATCTTTTCTCTATGTTTCTTTTTTCAAGCACAAGGAAGAGTATGAATGCTGGAACCAGGAATGTAATTGTTATATTATTGGTAAGGCTCAAGCCAAGAAGGTATGCAAAGAGGAGGATAGAAATGCCACCCTTTTTATGCAGCAGGCAGAGTGAGCCGATGATACCGATCGAGAGCAGGATATGGAGACTGTAAACTTCTGCAAATTCAGAAATATACCAAAAGGTTTTTGAAAATGCAAAAAGGAGTGTTATGCAAAACAGGGACAGGAAAAAAATTACGTTATTTGTTCTTCTGTAATAGACTCTGCACAGAAATGAAAGGAGTGCCGAGAATGCGTAGATTGCAAAGAATGATGCAAAAACTGAAAATAGATTGACTGAATAATCAACACTTTCGGGGATGCGATGAATGGTGAAGAGGTGTGCAAGCACAACATAGAGTGGATGACCTGGAGGATGCGCGATGCCAAGGGAGTGTGCTGTTGTTATGAATTCACCTGAATCTTCCCAGTAAACAGAGGGCGATACACAAAAAATGAAAAAAATTGAAGGGACAAGTGCAATAATCAGGCAGATGAAAAGTATTTTCTTCATCTATTCTACTATACAGAAAATCGGTAAATATTTCAAGGAAAAAAGAAAGGGTACTGTCATGCTATTGTTAGAGGTCAAAAATGCTAACTTAATTAAGTTTGTGATATAATTCACAATTTTCTTGACAAGGACGAGCATTGTGTATATACTTTTTTTCAATGGAAGAGAAGGACAGGAAAATAAAGGTGCTCTTTAAAATAGGATTTCTTTATCATAAAACTGCATTTGAGCCGCTTATAAAGATCTTTGAAAAGGACAATCAATACGATGTTTATCTTTCCTGCAAGGAAGAAAAAGCTAAGTTTCTCGGTATTTTTCTCAGATCACTCGAAGGACAAATACTCAAGCGATTCAATGATGAAGGACATCAGGTGACAACCTCTGAGAGAGGATTCGATGTGGTTTTTGCCGGCGATACGGTGACCAACCATAAGGAATTGGGGAAAACGGTACTATGCTTTGTTAATCATGGTTCGGGTATTAAGAATATTATGTACAGGAATCTTATGAGTGATAGAAAAACAAAGTATAATATTTTTGTAGAAGGACCCTACCGTGAGAAGAAACTGAAGGAGAAAAAATGCCTTGGTGTTTCAAAGGTATATACAGTTGGCATGCCAAAACTCGATCCACTTTTCAAGAGCAAAAGGTTCAACCGGAAGGATATTCTCTCCTCACTTCACCTGGACTGTAATAAGAAAACGGTTCTCTATGCACCCACCTACAAACCGACGTCAATATTAGATTTAAAGGATACGCTCTTTGAATATACTGGAGATTACAATTTGATTATTAAGTTGCATCCTTACAGTTGGTACGGGAGGTATGCACCTCACAGCCACCATAAAATATTCGAGCAGCGGGTGGTTCGGTATAACCATGCTGCGATTGTTCCGAAAGACGAACATTCGATTCTTCCCTACCTTTTTGTCTCAGATACAATGATAACAGAGGCTTCCAGTACGATGTTCGAATTTCTTGCTACAGGAAAAACGGGAATAATTTATAATCTTGATTATGAGCGGTTAAAGCATTCAGACGGTACACCTTTGCTTGATGAGGATAATAGATGTTTTATGGCAGATGCATTTGTGCATTTCAGTGAGCCAGACAAAGTTGGCACAGCTATAGCGGAAGCATTATCATCGAACCCTAACAGGGAGAAGCAAAAGGATGAAATG
>SOKD01000385.1 GCA_004376305.1 Candidatus Cloacimonadota bacterium
ATGTTACACTCATTGGTTGGGTCAATAGAAAAAGGGATCACGGCGGTCTGACCTTTATTGACCTCAGGGACAGGTTCGGTCTTACCCAGATAGTCATCCGTCCGGAGCGAAAAGCGGTGATGGAACTCGTTCCTCAACTTAAGCAAGAATATGTTATCACCATTAGCGGAAAAGTAAAAAAAAGACCCCCGGAGATGGTCAATCCCGATTTATTAACGGGCGAAATTGAAATTGAAGCAGAAAAGTTGAATATTGTCAATCAATCACTCCTTCCGCCATTCGTCGTTGAAGAAGATGTGAAAGCACTGGAAGAACTCAGGTTGAAGTACCGATACCTTGATCTGCGAAGAAAAACTATGCTCCGGCACTTTATTACCAGGAATGTTGTTATCCAATCAGTAAGAACCTATCTAGCGGAAAGACATTTTCTCGAAGTTGAAACACCAATTCTTGCAAAAACAACACCTGAAGGCGCACGGGACTTTATCGTCCCCTCAAGAATGGAAAAAGGGAAATTCTATGCACTCGCACAATCTCCCCAGATTTACAAGCAGATCCTCATGATCGCAGGATTCGATAGATACTACCAATTTGCCAAGTGTCTGAGGGATGAAGATATGCGAGGAAACAGGCAACCAGAGCATACTCAAATTGATATCGAAATGTCATTTGTCAGTGAAGAAGATATTTATTCACTCACAGAAGGTATGATACAACAGATATTCAATGATGCTCTTGGAATGCGGATTGAAACACCCTTCCTGAGAATCTCCTATGCGCAATCAATGGAATACTACGGAACTGACAAACCTGATATGCGAATTCCAATAAAAATTGATGACTATACAACCGCTGCTCAAACAGGTTCTTTCAAGGTTTTTAACGAAAATCCTGTCATAAAGGGTATTAAAATTGCACAGACCTTCTCCAGAAGTGAGATTGGCAACCTTGAAAAAATTGTCCAGAAAGCAGGCGCCCCAGGATTCCTATGGCTTGCAAAACAGGATGGATACAGGGGTACATTCGTGAAATATTTTGAGACTCTTGATGTTTTTAATGTCAGTGATGGAGAAACGCTTTTCCTTATTGCGGGAGAAAATGCGAGGGTCTCAACCTCCCTTGCTGAATTGCGAAAAGAGCTTGGCAAGCCGTTCATCAAGAAAAACGATTTCCAATGTGTCTGGGTAACCGCATTTCCTCTCTTTGAATGGGATGAGGACAAGCATAACTGGAATGCAACACATCACATTTTCACGATGCCACAGGAACCTGATATTGATACATTTTCTAATAATCCAGGAACCATTATCGGTAAACTCTATGATCTTGTTATCAATGGAGAGGAAATCGCGTCAGGAAGTATCAGGAACCACCAAGCAGATGTGCAAAAAGCACTCTTAAAGCTTATCGGCTTAACCGATAAGCAAATCGATGACAGGTTTGGCTACCTCTTGACTGCCCTCCAGTATGGAGCACCTCCTCATGGTGGAATAGCTCCGGGAATTGAGAGACTCTGTATGGTACTTGAAGGTCTTGACAACATACGGGATGTTATTGCTTTCCCAAAGACATTAACAGGAAAGGGACTGCTCGAAGGAACACCCTCCACGATTGAAGAGAAACAACTAAAAGAACTTAATCTTGAGATTAATAAAGATACCATAAAAAAGGAAGAATAAATGCCCCACATCCTGATAAAATGATTGCCCACAATGAAGAAAAAAATAAAAGCGATGCGAACATTTCCTGACATCATTTTGAAGGTCAAAACAAAGAAGATTAGAGAAACTTCTAAAACAGTGCTCAAAATTCTTGATGAAATGGAAAAAATGGTGAAGATCGCTGATGCAGCGGGACTCGCGGCAAATCAAATCGGCATCAGCAGAAGCCTTGCCGTGGTACTTGTTGAAAACGACCGATCCGTCAAAATGATTAACCCTATCATCAAAGAACAGCAAGGTGAGGAAGTAAATGAAGAAGGTTGTTTGAGCATTCCCGGCTGCCTTATGCATATTCCCCGGGCAACAAGGGTAGTCGTCGAGTATATGGACACGGAAGGTCAAACAAAGATATTGAGTGCAACCGGTTTTACCGCAAGGGTTCTGCAGCACGAAATCGATCATCTTAATGGTGTTTTGATTATAGATAGACTCAAACCCAAAGAGCGGCTCAAATTCCTCAGAGAAAGCAAGAAATAGTAATCCCAGCTCTACGGGGAAGAATTCTGCAATGGACAGAACAAAACTGTATAAAGCAAATGATTTGAAGGATTTTGACTACTCTGAGAAACTTGGAGATCCCGGTATATATCCATTTACCAGAGGGGTTTATTCCACCATGTACACAGAGAGACTGTGGACAATGAGGCAATATGCTGGATTCGGAACAGCT
>SOKD01000397.1 GCA_004376305.1 Candidatus Cloacimonadota bacterium
ATCCTGTCCGTGAGAAGGGGGAGGAGCCCAAAGGTATCCTTTATCCGTGAGACCAATTCCTCTTTGGTAAGCTGTCCCTTCTTTTTGTTGATACGGACTGAAAAATGTTCTCTGAGCATGGAAATAGCCTTTTCCGGAATAAGGCGGGTAATAAAAATCTTTTGCATGGGAATTACTTCCCCAATTGAATAAAGAGCAAGTATCCCAGAGCAATCCCGACTGCATCTGCGGTAATATCCTTCCAGCTCCAACCTGTTTTTCGGTATTGAGCATCGATGAATTCCTTCCCGAGTCCTGATGCGGTAGCAAATGAAAGAGAGAAGTAAACGCTCTTTTTTTCCGGATTATTATATTGGCAATGGTAAAGGTGATAAGAAAGCCCGGTTATTCCGGCACTTGCTGCCACATGGAAAAATTTATCTATCGCAATCCACTCATCACCACCATGCGTTTCTACTTCCTCTTTTTCCTCATCCGCAAATTTTAACTCTGCTTGTGAAAAGCTGCTTGAAGCACTAAGAACAAGTAGAAGCAAAATTATTCCGCAGTAAACTAAATTCTTCATTTGTTCTTTCCTTTATTCTTCTCCTTCTTTATTAATTCTCTCCACTTCTCAAGTCTCTCTTTAATTTTCGCTTCCCTTCCTCTATCTGTTGGTTTGTAATAGATGGTTCCCTCTAAAATATCGGGGAGGTATTCTTCCGGAACAAAACCCCCGGGAAAGTTATGTGCATAGCGATAATTTTTGCCATATCCCCTATCTGCCATGAAGGACGTGGGAGCATTGCGCAGGCGGAATGGAATTTCTGCACCCGGTATATTGTAAACATCATTCTTTGCCTGCTCGTATGCGGTGTAAATTGCATTGCTCTTTGGTGAAGTTGCCAGATAGACCGTCACTTCTGCCAGGGCACAATTGCATTCCGGCATTCCAATAAAATGCACAGCTTCTTTTGCAGATATGGCAAGTGTCAGGGCAAAGGGATCAGCAAGCCCAATATCCTCAACTGCCATGCGAACAAGCCTCCGGGCAATATAGAGAGGATCTTCGCCTGATTCCAACATCCGTGCAAGGTAGTAAAGCGCAGCATCAGGATCGCTTCCCCTGACGCTTTTGTGTAATGCAGAAATAAGATTATAATGCTCTTCCTGTTTCTTGTCATAGAAAAGCGTTTTTTTCTGGGCTACATCTTCTACAATTTTCAGTGTAATATTCTTTTTTTTGTTTTTTGAAGGCGCAACATTGTGTGCAATTTCAATTATATTGAGTGCAACACGAGCATCACCATCAGCAATGGCTGCTACAAAATCGAATGCATCTTTGGCGAGCTCGACTTCTCCGTTAAACCCTTTTTTTGATTTGATAGTGTTTTCGAGGACTTTCTTGATTTCCCCGGTGTTCAGTTTTTTAAGCGTGTATATCTTGACTCGCGAGAGGAGTGCGGAATTGATTTCAAATGAAGGATTTTCTGTTGTTGCCCCGATAAGTGTCAACGTTCCGTCTTCAACATAGGGGAGAAAAGCATCCTGCTGCAATTTATTGAATCTGTGAAACTCATCAACAAAGAGAATAACCTGCTGTCCTTTAAAGTCGCGCTTGATTCGAGCTGCTTCAACGGTACTTCTAATTTCTTTTATGCCTGAGAGAACAGCACTGAAATTGATAAAATGGGCTTTTGTGTACTGTGCAACCAGAAAGGCAAGTGTTGTTTTACCGCTTCCCGGAGGTCCCCAGAGAATCATTGAAGGAACCTTTCCTTCTTCTATTACTTTTCTCAATGCTTTGCCCCTGCCGATGAGGTGTTCCTGGCCTATGAATTCGGCTAACTTCACCGGTCGCAGTCTGTCTGCAAGCGGTTTCTCTGTTGCTTTATCTACTCTGGTGAATAGTTCATTCATGCTATTCGGGTCCACCGGATAATTCCTCCATACCACTATCTGTTATGAGAATAGTCTCCTTTATTTTGACTCCCCCCCAGTTGGGTACGTACAGTGCTGGTTCAACGATGAAAACCATACCGGATTTCAGCACATTCTTATCGTTCGGTGCAAGGGAGATACCGCCTTTAACAAAACCGGTTGATTCGCCAAGTGGATGATAGCAATACTGTTCATGTCCTATTTCCTTAAAATAATCCCGTACGACTGCGTTCGCAGCCGAAGCAACGATACCCGGCTTAATAAATTCCTTCATTTTGTTGTATGCGGATAGAACAATTTCATAAATTGCCTTTTTTTGTGCGTCAGATTCACCGTGGAAAATCGTTCGAGCCATTTCTGTAAGGTATCCCTTGTACATTCCCCCCATATCGATCAAGATGATATAGTATTTCTTCAATTTATACATGGAGGCCACGGGGAAAATAGTTTCTGTTTTTTTTCCAAAAGCAA
>SOKD01000355.1 GCA_004376305.1 Candidatus Cloacimonadota bacterium
GATGTTATGACATTTTTTTAGTTATCGATGTTATGATATAAACCCCTTAATTACTAAATCCGGAGGAAAAATGAAAGGTATTGTTTATATTCTTATCTGTATCCTGCTGAATGTTGCGGGGCAGACATCAATTAAATATGGCACCAATGCAGTAGGCGAACTCAGTTTAGGTATCAGCAAATTGGGTCCGTTTTTTGTTACGGTCCTAAAACAGCCCTTTATTTTGATTGGTTTTTTTCTTTATGGCATCAGTGCTTTTTTTTGGATTGGCGCGCTATCGCGAACTGAATTGAGTTTTGCATACCCTTTGTTGAGCATTGGATACGTTCTTATTCTTCTTATTTCATGGCGGTTCTTTGGTGAAGCGATAAATATGTACAGAGTTATGGGCATGGTTTTAATTGCTGGCGGTATGGTTTTTCTTGCAAAAAGCATTTGATTGAGCATGAAAAGCAAAACTCTACTGAAAGAATCCTCACATACATTCATCTGTCAATTCCTTGGACTTATCTTTGGTATTGGAAGCAGCATTGTTTTAAATCGACTCCTTGGACCTGAAGGAAAGGGAAGATTTGCTGCCCTGTTAATTGTTCCTCAGCTTATTGTTGCTTTTTCTCATCTGGGATACGGGATTTCCAGCTCTTACTTCATTGGAAAAAGGAAATTCTCAGATGGAGATGTTTTTAAGAGCGACCTTCTTCTCAGTTTCGCTATTGGCATTATTGGTGTTTCCATTGGTTTTTTGATTTATCATGTTCTTTTTCCAGAGGAACTTTTATTCATTAGAATTGGTTTGCTTCTTCTGGTTTTCACCGGTTTGTGGTTTTACTATTTTCCTGATATTCTTCTCGGTAAAGGAAAGCTGCTGCTGCAGAATTACTGGAACTTAGCATACAATGCTTGCAGATTTTTGCTCATTTTTGCTTTTCTTGTAATTATTCTGGATAAACTTAAGGGAGCTGTTTCTGCAGTTATTGTTCTTAACATTGCATTTTATGCACTCAGTTTTTTTGTTTTATCAAGAATTATTAGATTTCGAGGAAGCGTCAATTTACATTACATAAAAGATGGATTCGCGTTTGGCAGAAAGGTTTTTTTTGCTGAGCTTCTGGGGTTTCTCAACTATCGTTCTGATATTCTTTTCTTGAAAATTTTTGCCACAAACGCTCAGATTGGTTTGTATGTAACTGCAGTATTTATCGCTGAGTCATTATGGATGGTGCCAAGAGCAGTCTCTCTTGCTTTATATACACGATTAGTGAGAGGAGAGATTTCCGAAGAAGTAACAACCAAAGCAATAAGATATTCCTTATTGTTTGTTTTTCTTTTGGCGGTAATGGGTGTTTTTGTTGCCAAGCCGTTGATAAGAATATTCTATACTGATGCGTTTATACCATCATATTTACCCTTTGTTATCCTCTTACCAGGTGTTCTTTTTCTGACCATACCAAAGATCCTTGCATCGCATTTTGTTGGTGTATGGGGAAAGCCTGAGCTACTGCTCAGAGGAAGGGTGGTTGCAGTGCCGATTAACATTATTCTCAATTTAATTCTCATTCCGCGATATGGGATGCATGGTGCCGCAATTGCTTCTTCTGTTTCATATATTACGGAGTCAATAATTATTATGTTTATTTTTCGGCGAATGCGAGGACACCCAGGAATATCACCAGTGCTTTTTGAGAAAATGAATAGACCATATTCGCAATAATGGAGGAACAATGTTTGAGAGAATTCTAATAATGGCTCCCCACACAGATGACGGTGAATTCGGATGTGGTGGAACAATTGCACGATTTATCGAAGAAAAGAAAACTATCTTCTATGTAGCATTTTCATCCGCGGAAGCATCACTTCCACCGGAATTTCCGCAGGATGCTCTGGTAGAGGAAGTGAAAATGGCTACCAAAACCATTGGCATACAGGATGACAATCTCATACTTCTTGATTTTGAAGTTAGAAAATTTCCGGAGCAAAGGCAGGAAATTCTTGATAAAATGCTTGAATTGAAGGATCAATTGAAACCAAATGTGGTTTTCTTGCCATCACCGAACGATACTCATCAGGATCACCTGACAGTTTACGAGGAGGGATTCAGGGCTTTTAAGGACATGACAATGTTTGGTTATGAACTTCCGTGGAATAATCTTACGTTCAATACGGAAGCTTTCATACTTCTTTCAGAAAAACATATAGAGAAGAAAGTAGAGGCAATAGGGAAGTACACCTCCCAGAAGAGCAGGTTATACTCGAAACCGGATTTTATCAAAGGGCTTGCCCGAACCCGGGGAGTACAGATCGGCACAACCTACGCAGAGGCATTTGAGATGGTGAGATGGGTTCTTTGATGCAAAGCATCAAAGAACTGTTTTATTGGTTGAACTAAAAA
>SOKD01000370.1 GCA_004376305.1 Candidatus Cloacimonadota bacterium
TTGGGCGCATTAATGCTACTTGGAGCAGCAATTGCATTACCAAAACGATTTTCTTATTTTTTTCTTAAGAGCAGCTTGATTGTTTCGCTGTAATCGTTTGAAATGTCGGTCTTGAACCTTACTATTGCGGGGAGAAGAGATGGATAAATTTACGAAAAGGATTGTCTTTGTAATAAAGAATATCCCGGAAGGGAAAGTTCTCTCATATGGAAACATTTCGGCATTGGCGGGGAACCCACGTGGAGCACGACAGGTTGTGAGGGTTCTCCATACAATGACGGAGAAATCCAACCTTCCCTGGTTCAGGGTCGTTAACTCTCAGGGGGAGATTTCGCTAAAAGGTGAAGGATACATTCAGCAAAAAGCACTTCTGGAATCAGAGGGTGTTGCATTTTCTTCTCAAGATAGGATTAATTTTAAAAAATACCTATGGGACATTGAAACAATTGAGGAGATAGTTGCGAAGTAAACCTTATTTGCCCTCTTCTATCTCCTCCAGCAGCAGCTCTATTGCCTTTTTAAGTTGGTTGTCACTGCTTGAGCCGTCCATTTCCGGTGTATTTTCAACATATGTATCAGGTTGAACCGGGATGTTTTCAAGATTTTTACCGCTCAGTCTGTACCATCCTGTCCCCGGAACACGGAAACCTGAACCATCAAGAAGTGTGATATTGCTTGTGCCTATTACTGCTCCAAATGTGGGTACACCAACGAGTTTACCTAATTTCAATTCCTTAAATGCAGCAGGAAAGATTTCTGCATCACTGTAGCAGTATTCGTTGATAATAATAATTGTAGGTTTATCATATCTGAAGTATGAACTGAATTCCTTCTCTCCATCTCTACTCACTGAGTATGCGTATGGTTCAGTCCTTCGTAGTATTGTCAATAGTTCATCGTGTATGGACCCGCCTCCATTGTAACGGATATCAATAATAAGTCCCTCTTTGTTCATCTCTTTGTACAGGTCCTTTTTAAATTTCCTTAGATTTTCTCCTCCCATGGAGGTGATGTACAGGTAACCCAGTATGTTGTTGCTTGTTTTGTGCACAAATTCCTGGTTTGCCTTTATCCAATTCTCATCGATAAGATTTGAGATTGCCCTCGGGCTTTTGGGTTTGATCTCCACATCCTTTGGTTTCCCCTTTGTAAGGATGGTTAGCATAATAGTTTTATTGTCTTTGTTGCGAAGCAGAGCATAAAAATTTTCACCCCTCCTTATTTTGTTAGCATTGATATGGGTAATAATGTCTCCCGGATTGATAGCCACTTTTTTTTCACTTGCAGGTGAGTCAGGAATTATGTCCCGTATCTTTATTCCATCACCTTTGTAATCCGTTTCCGGAATTATTCCGAGAGCTCCCGAAGTTTCCTGTCCTCCTCTCCGTTTCCAGATAGAAAGGTGTGAGGCATTCAATTCCCCCATCATTTGAGCTATTACACTGTGAAACCCCTGAATTGTTTGCATGTGAAGTGCATAATCTTTGTATTTTTCATACATAGCATGCCAGTCGATACCGTGGAAATCACTGTCGTAAAACCCATCCTTGAGAGCCCACCATGCTTCGTCGAATACCTGTTCCCTCTCCTTGTCTCTATCAATTTCCAGTTCAACACTGAAGCTATGGGGTGTTGATTTTGCTGATGAAATATCTGCGTGGAAAAGACTACCGTTTCCCGACAGATAGAAAATCTTCTTCCTATTGTTTGAAACGGAAAAGTGTTTTGGACGTACATTGTCTTTCGTAACTCTTTTAAGTGTCTTTCCTCGCCAATCAACAGTCCAGAGATCATGCTTGCCCTGTGCTTCAGAATGGATGACGAATTGTTTCCCATCGTGAGATTGGGCAATGTAATTGTAGTATCCTGATACTTTAGTCACTATGTGAATTCTGTCTTCTATATCATCAAAGTCAATTCTTACTGCGACATCCGCTGATGAAGTGTCGTCTTCCGTCTTCTCCCAGAACTCATCATCCTGTTCCTCGTCCTCCTTCAGGAGAAATACATACTTGATCCACAGATCGCCTGTTGCATTTCGTGATGCAAAAGCAATCCTTCTTCCATCACTGCTCCACATGGGTCGGTAGTCATCATTAGGATGATTTGAGATATTGATCGGTTCCTTGCTTCCATCAGAGGGAACAAGGAAAATATCTTCACGCCAACCAAGCGTTGTTCTGCTGAAGGTAAGCCATTTACTGTCAGGTGACCAGTCACTCCAGAGAACATCATTTTCCCTGCACAATTGTTTATTCTTTGTTCCATCCTTATTCATTATACAGAGTGTTCTTCTATGCTTGAAATAGGCTATTTTTTCACCATCCGGTGAAAAGCGAGGTTTAATAACTGTTGCATCTGTATCGAGGACCTTTAAGGTTTTGAATAAGATATCATCATAAAATCGTTTCTCGGTTTTTGGAACAATGGTGAATATATCGAAATCGCCATCCTTCATGGATGAGTAAATGAGCATTTCCTTTTCCGGGTGCCAGGATACATGTTTTTCTATGTAATGAGTATTGGTTATACGTGTAACCTTCCCGGTCTCGGTATCCTTTTTGAGTTCCATTACAAAGATTTCACCATGAACGATAAAGGCAATTTCCTTTTCGTCAGGAGAAAGTGCGAACTCTGATATATCTCTGGAATACGTTTTGAAGAAATAGGGATTTTCTTTGAAATCTTCGTTGACCTTAATGGTTAATTTCTTTTTTTCTCCGGTCAGGATATTATACGTGTATATATGACCGAAGAGTTCGAAAACAATAAGGTTGCCTTCTGCTGACATCTCCGGGAAATGAATATCTTCCACCTCGAAGGTAATCTGTACCGGCGAAGAGCCATCAGGATCCATATGCCAGATATTGTTTACCAGATCCTCTCCCCTATTGCTCAGAAAATACAATTTATTATCAATGCCCGAATACATCGGGTAATCGTCCCTTCCTGGAGAATTTGTAATTTTTTCTGATTCGCCATGGGGAAGTGTTTTCTTCCATATATCACTATCAGCGCCTCCTCTGTATTTCTTCCTCCACCATCGTGCCCCACCTCTTGAATAATAAACTGTTTTTCCGTCAGGGAGAAAATGGACGTTCCAGGTACTGAAGGTGGTAAGCTGTTCGGGAAGCCCTCCTTCAATTGAAACTCTGTAGAGCGCATATCGGAAGGTGTGTCTGTGGGAAACGAAAAGGATATGTTTGCTGTCTTGTATCCAGCCACTGAGTCCATCGTACGATGAATAGTAGGTAAGTCGTTTCGGAGGTGCACCGCCATCTGTTGGCATTATGCAGATATCACTGTTTCCCCAGCGATCCGTCAGGAAGGCAATCCATCGTCCATCGGGAGACCAGAATGAGCGGCTCTCGTAACCATTGCTAATGGTAAGTCGTTCTGCCTTTCCTCCCGGCGCATCTACTATCCAGATATCACCATAGTATGAAAAGGAGATCTTACTTCCATCAGGGGATGGAGCGGGGAAGCGTGCACCCCAGACTTCATCAGCATGTATGGGTGAATTTAAAAGAAACAAAAGAAAAACCCCAAAAATACACACAATTATGTTTTTCATACAGTGAATATACTATAATAATACAACTTTGTCAAGGAGCACAAATTCCCGCGTATTTCGTGAACTTTGTATAATAAGCAAATTGAAAGAAGGATGGGAAGATGTTACCGAGAGAGCATCTTTTGCCTAATAAGACATCCGGATTCATTGATTTCTGGAATAAATATGGTAGCAAGAAAGTGCTATCTAATTACGAGTACCTTCTTGACTTCTGAAGAATTTTCTTTTCTTATGAAAAATACACCCGATGCAATGTTTGGTATTTCCCCCGAACTTATTATTCTTCCGGTAACATTGTAAACGATAACACATTCATTCATAATCAGGTTCATGAAACCTGAATAGAGAAGGATATTTGCTCCTTCCTTCTCTGGTTTGGTTTCCTTTATCCCTGAACCATGATTGGGGAAAAGATCGCTCCAGTGATACCAGTAAGGGGTTTTGCTTGCAGCATTGCTGGAGGAATCTGCAAATGAGATTGCGAACATCGAATCATTTGGCAGGAAAAGCATGGTCTGGATGGTATTATACCATGAGACCGCTCTCATTATGTTCCACATGCGTTCTATTGTTACGTTTGAATCAGCCCTTATGGAATCAAGGATAACCGTATATCTCGGGTCATTAAGCGGTGGGTAATTTACCTCCTCATGGTTGAGGAGCAATAGATTCCACGGTTGAAAATTAGTGTCATTTTCAGCTATTCTGAAGGTATCCCCGGATTCGTTGACGCATTCAAGCACAGCAGCAGCGACCGTTGCCGAATCTATGTATGGAACTACCGTGTGGCAGAGCCATGAACCAGCATTGGGACTATCTTTGCATTTCTCAAATGCATCCATAAAATTGATCGTGTCGTTGCCATTGTAATCAGGTATCTCGAGGATTTCTCGCTGAGTGAACTGGAATGGTTCGAGTCGCGGATTAATGTTTGGTGTATTGGTATGATATCCCATATTCATCTCAACGGCAACCATGTCTTCATTCATTCCCGATATGCAGGATATTATTCCCGGATATCCAAAACCAACCCAGTCTTTTCCGTTATCCGGATCAAATGTCATGACTAGTGCATTCTTGAGCATCATTTCCGTATGGGAAAAGTCAAGATTTCTTCCCATGATGATACTTCCATTCAGCAAAGTGTCCTGTATCGTTGCATTACCCCATGATGAGAAAGAACTGCAATGAAAGATTCCTGAAAGTGAGAAAACATACCTGAGATCACCAATGGAATTTGCGATAAGCACATCCGTTGTGTCCATGTTACGTCCAAGCGTATCAATATAGATAGTCATTCCAGCATCTTTGATTCCTTCAAGCACTGCCTTTGCTTCGATTACGAAATGGAGAGGAACATCGAAATATGTCCAGTACTGTCCATGTAAAAAATTGTACTCGGCAGGGGTCATACCTAATCCATTGAATAGATAATCAATGGCAAAATCAACAATCCTCCTGTTGAGCAGGTATCCCTGTGCATAGCCCATTTCATAGTTGGTGCCCCACACATTAAGGATTTCCTGTTCACCGTTGTATTCTAAAGAGCCATTTTGTCCATATACAGTAAGTGAAAACAAAAGAATGAAAAAGAGCGCGAGAATTCGATTCATTCATAAATTTTAGCACCAAAGTTGTTTTCTGTCAACGATTTTTTGTTTACAGTATATATGACTGCATTACAGGTTCCCTTTTCTGGAAGTACGCTTTTAATGCTTGACAATACGAAGAGACCATGCTACAAATATATGCATGTTTTCGTAAAATCTAACATTTTATAGAGGAGGTACAATGGGACTTTTTAGCTTTATGCGGAATGTGGGAAAATCCGTCTTCAAGCAGGGAGAGGATGAGGCAAAGGCAATTGAGACCTTGATAAAGATGGATCTCGGGGATAAAATCAATGATTTTAAAGCAGAATTTGGTGATGGTCTTGCGACATTATTGGGAAAGTGCGACTCAAAAGCCACAAAAGAAAAAGCGGTGCTTCTTGTAGGGAATCTGAATGGTGTTGAAAGGGTCAACGATGAAAAACTCGAATGCCCGGCATCAGATGAAGTAACTGAATTTTATACTGTCAAATCGGGTGATTCGCTCTGGAAAATTGCACAGCAATTCTATGGTGATGGAAATAAATACAATGATATTTTTGCAGCAAATAAGGAAGTCATTAAGAATCCAGATCTCATTTATCCTGGTCAGACACTACGTATTCCAAAGAAAGGATAGTACGGGATAGCGCATACTCTTATTGAATTAGTTGAATGTACTTGATTGATTGCATTGGTTGAGAGAATTTTGAACGGTGAAGCAAGGAGCAGATTATGGACGAATTGATAAGTGAAGGTGCCGTAAAAATTATTGAGATCGTTGGTGTTTCGAATAAGAGCTTCGATGATGCAGTAATACAAGCTGTGGCAAAAGCATCAAAAACAGTAGAGGGAATTACTGGTCTTGAGGTTCTTAAGTATACAACGAGAGTAAAAGATAGCAAGATAGTTCAATACCGCGCCAACATTAAGCTTGCCTTTCCGGTGAAGTAAGATAGAGGAAATAACTAATACTCATATTCCAATAAAAAAATTCTGATTTTTGGTGTTTAGTTCAACATGTATTAAAGTTTGAGTTTCGGACTAAGGGATTTATGAGTCACTGGAACTTAGGATTTTGTCATTAACGTGCATTTCTACTCACTAACGTATAGCTTTAGTTACCCACATATGTCCTCCTAAGTTAGTGGATTCAATTTTCTTAAATCGGTTTTTCTGAAGGAGGAATTCAATAAGCCAGGGAGACCAGATATAGAACCTTCCCCTGAAAAATTCTCCTTTCTCAGGCAGAATGAAAAGTCGTTCGAATGCTCCTGTTTCTGTATCAAGAGTTGAATGATATGACAGCATAATTTCATTCTCTGCGTTCTTTTCAACAAGCATTCTTTTGTAAGAAGAGAAAAGCCTGTCAATCCAGTCCATGTAGTGAAAAAGGATTACGCCTTCAATATTAAGTACATTCCATGATTTTCTGATGGTTGTGTCAAGTTCATCCATCGTGAAATGAGGAAGAGGATTGCCCATAAATGTAACAGCATTATACGTTTGTTTTAATGTTTCAATATCGACAGCCTTCTTTAGATAAAATTTTGAAGAAAGCTTTTTCCTGGAAGCAATATCTTTTGCCCTTTGAATAAAGTATTTCGATGTATCTATCCCAATAGGTTTGTGCCCTAATTGTTCAAGAGCGAAGGTAGAAATCCCCATTGCACATCCTATGTCAAGTGCTTTGCCTTTCTTGATACCAAGATATTCAGCAAGAATTCTTACAAACTGTTTCATTCGATATTTTCCCTTAAGTGATTGAGGATCATAGGTTTGCTCATTGAATTTGTAATGCAATGTCATGTCAATACCTTTGTCTCTTAACATCTTTTCTCCTTTTAATTCGGGACACATCCTAATTTTAAGTCCCTATTTTTGGCGGTCTTCCTACTTTTCTCGGTATCAATTTTCTATTCGCTTTTGATTCAATTACCTGCTGGAACTCAAAATTGCCTATTGGTAATCCTTTTCTGGTCATTTTTCGTATTATGCCAATGTCCTTTTCTGTTTCTGCATTTGCTATATAGCTTCGATATTGGTTGATTTCTCCAAATTCCTTTAGGTCACGAGGATCGACCAGGGGATCCTCTGTTCCAAGTATATGCATCCGTGCGCTTGACCAATGGTAATCCTGCAGCTTGCTGACTATGCCCGCCCTCACGGAATTCCAGTCAATATAGCGAACAACAGCCCAGAAATAGCGGTCTTTATCATTGACACTTGAGAAATACCGAGCTTCCCATAATCGTCCTGTTCTTTTATATTTTCTGTTGATTTCTTGTGTGTAACAAAGGCTGATACCCTGCATTGTTTTGGCCAAACTGGGATTCTCGGTAGGTATAATGAGAAGATGGACATGATTAGGCATTAGTGAGTATCCCAGAATCCTGCAATTCCATCTTTCTTTGTAAACATGCGCGAGACGGATATATATTTGCATATCTTCCTTGTCATGGAAGATTGGCTGCCCGTTATTTCCTCTATGGACAACATGATATGGCCAACCTGGAATTATTACTCTGGCGATTCTCGACATGGTAAAAGCCTATACCATAGAAATTTATGTTTGTCAAGAAAGTAAATTGAGACCAAAGTATGAAAAAACGGGAGTTTCAAAAAATGGGATGTGTCCCGAATTTATGTTTGATTTTTGTAACATTTATGATTATATATCGTAGTAAGAAATAAAAGGAGGTTTTATGCAGTTTTTATTGGTCTGTTTATTATTAATTGGAATCAACGGAGATAAAATTATTGAAGCACGATTTACCGATACTCCGCCACGAATTGACGGGGTTATTGAGGAGCTATGGCAAGCAGCAGATTCAGTATGTGATTTCATACAACATGCTCCGTATGAGAAGACAGACCCGACAGAGAAGACGGTTGTTTACGTATTGCAGGATAGGGATAATCTCTATATAGCATATCGCTGCTATGCTGAGACACATAAACCTATTGCCTGTTTGACGTCTGATGAAGACCATATCATTATTGGTATTGATTCTTTCGGCAGCAAAAGCCAGGCGTACTTTTTTATCGTTTATGCAAGTGGAATTAGACAGGATGGCTGGGTTTATGATGATGGACGCACCATGGATAACTCATGGGAGGGTGTGTGGTATCGGGGAGTTAAGGTTTATAACAACCATCTTGATTATGAAATCAAGATACCATTCAAATCGATACGCTACAAGAAAGGACTTGATACATGGGGAATTCAATTTTACCGATACAGCGCAGGCAATCGTGAGACCGATTTCTGGACAGAAGTACTCCAGCACGAAAACTCCATGGTCTCTCAATATGGATTCTTGAAAGGTATTAATCCTCAATCGACAGGATATTACTTTGAGCTTTACCCTG
>SOKD01000261.1 GCA_004376305.1 Candidatus Cloacimonadota bacterium
TTCCTCCTTTTAAATGCTCCTCTTTCTTGTTTTTACTTGCCCAGAATTTGTCGACCAATGACAATCCTCTGGATCTCAGAAGTTCCCTCGCCTATTTACATCAGTTTTGTATCTATCAAGAATCGTTCAAGGGGAAATTTTCTGGTAATTCCATCCTCACCAAAAATGCTCTGCAATTTTGCGCAAACCCGTGTTGAAATTTCCGAGGCATACAGCTTGGCCATCGCGCCTTCTTTGGTAATGCTTTTTTCTCCCCTGTCCTTGAGCATCGCTCCATGATAGATGAGATGCCGCGCAGCTGCAATCTCAGTAGCTGCATCCGCTATGATTTTTTGAACCCATTGATATTTATGAAGTGGTTTGCCCTTAAGAATGTTCTGCTGCGCATACACCACGCTGTAATCAAGGGCTCCCTGTGCAATACCGAGTGCAAGCACACCAATACTGATCCTTCCACCATCAAGGGTTTCCATGAAAACCTTGAACCCCCCATACTCCTTCCCTAAAAGATTTTCTCTCGGCAATTCACAATCCTCAAAATGAAGTTCTGATGTTATCGATCCCCTCAATCCCATTTTCTCCTCTTCCTTGCCCGGTTCATATCCCTTCGTTCCTTTTTCAACAATAAATGCGCTGATACCGTGCACCTTCTTTGAGCGATCCTGCGAAGCTGTAAAGACAATAACGTCAGCAACATGTCCATCGGTAATAAATCGCTTCGTTCCGTTGATAATCCAGGTATCAGCAACTAACGTCGCCGTTGTTTCCGTTCCGCCTGCATCGCTTCCGGCATTCGGTTCGGTCAAACCGAAAGAGCCTATTTTTTCGCCTCTTGCAAGCGGGACAAGGTATTTCTTCTTCTGCTCTTCAGTCCCATTTGCATAAATTGGCTGGCATGCAAGACTTACATGAGCAGCAATCATTATTGCAGTTGATGCGCACACCCGCGCAATTTCTTCAATAAGTAGTATGTAACTTGTCGTATCAAGACCGAGTCCACCATACTCCCGGGGAAAGGGTACACCAAGCCATCCGCGTTCCTTTATTTTATTTATGATATGCCAGGGAAACTCGCCCTTTCTATCTATTTGTGTGGATTCTTCGAGGAGTTCCGACTTTGCAAACTCTCTTATTTCCTTTCTGAATGCATTATGCTTATCGGTAAATTCTGCCAGTTTCACCTTTACCTCCTCTATGTATATCTGAATTTTCCATCATTTAACTGGTTAAATGTTTGCCTATCAAAACCTTCTGGGAATCAGCAGTACCAGAAAATACTTCAATGACCTTTGCATCTCTGAAGAACATTTCGAGAGGATAATCCTTTGTATACCCGTATCCGCCATAAACCTGAACAGCCTTATCTGCAACATAAAAGCTATTCTCAGTAGCATAAACAGCAGCAAGAGTTCTATCGAGAACATTATTTCCCGATGCAGCTTCATACACAAGTATTTTAGATGCATTGGCACGCATTGCCATCTCTGCAAGCATAATCCTTACCATACCAAACGATGCTATTGGCCTCTCAAATTGAATTCTCTCTTTTGCATAAGAACGTGAAAGTTCAAGTGAGGATTGAGAAATACCACAAGCGATCCCTCCAAAGAGGAGCTGCATCTTTGAGAAGTATTCATCAAGAGTATCCATCGGGAATGTTGAATGACCTTCCTCTAACCCTGAGGGCAAAAAAGAGCAAATGCCACTCATCCTCATGCCCATCAATTCACTTTCTGTTTTCAGTCCCTTTCCCTTCCTCACAACCATAAACTGAATACTCTCTTCATTCGTAACCGTAATACAAAAAACATCCGCAAAACTGCCACTGACGATCAACCGCTCCCTTTTTTTACCAGAAATATGCGGATGCAACATGGTATCAATACTCATACCAGCTATCATTTCTCCCGTTGCCAGGATAGATAGATATTCTTTCTTAATCTCATCTGAGCCTTTCAAAGAGATCATATCGACAACCAAATTATGCGCCGATACAATAAGAGCAAATGATGGTGATACCTTTGCAAGCTCCTCAACCGTAATAACCAGCGAAAGAAAGTCCATGCCTGCACCATCATATTCCTCAGCAGCAAGCAACCCAAGACCACCTATTTCTGCAAGTTTTTTTACTGGTTCTGTCTGTGGTTCACTCATCTTGTCTTTTTCAGCAACCTGAGGAGCAAGCTCAGCTTCAGCAAATTTCTTCATGTCATGACGCAAGAGTTTATGCTCTTCTTTTAATCCCATCCAATCCATTCTATCCTTCCTTCCTTTCTTTTCGGCGTTGGTGCTGCCGTCTCAGGTACACCAATGGGGATTAATGCCTGTAGCTTCTTTCCCTCCACACCAAGAATTCTGTTAATCTCATCACTCAAGTGAACGGGA
>SOKD01000170.1 GCA_004376305.1 Candidatus Cloacimonadota bacterium
TTCGTGGGGTTGCACTTGCCGCACGCGACATCGAGCACGATGTCGTCTTCGCTCCGTGGATTATAGTGACCGATTGCTTCTATAAACTTTCCGTCGCGGGGACTCCGTACATCTGCAACGACGATTCTGTAGAATGGCTTCTTCTTGCTCCCAATCCTGCGTAATCGTATCTTTACCGCCACGTGCTTGTATCACCTCCTTCTATTTTTTGTTAAATATAACACATTAACTATTTGTTGTCAAGTCCTGAGAAAAGATTTCTCATAATGACACAGCTCGCATTATGTCGAGATTCTTCACAATAAAGACATACTGTTATGCTGCATATCGGAAATTTGGCATATGTCAAGGAAAATGTACCTTGGATGGATTTATGTTGCATACGTGACTTAAAAATGGTATAGTTCAGTTGTAGGAGTATTCTATTGCTTATTTGCGCTCCAGAGACGTGAAACCAAAAAAAGGAGGAAGTATGAGAAAGTTTGCTGTCTGTATTTTTATTTTATTTTTTATGTCCTGCCAAAACAAGAGATCGAGCGTGGATTTATTCACCGAAGGTGAGAAACTCTTTAAGCAGCACAAATACGATGAGGCAATAGCAAAATACGAGGAAGGCCTGAAGCTTTCGCCTAACTCTGCGGTCGGGCACAATCTTGTGGGTATGGCATATCGCTTCAAGTATAATGCACTGAAAGATCCTTCTCTGAGAGAAAAAGAGATTGCTGCATTTAATAAGGCAATAGAGGTTGACAGTACATTCTGGATTGCTTACATTAATTTGGGAGCAACGTACTATTACAATATCAGCAAAGAGAAGGCAATTCCGTATTTTGAAAAGGCACTCGTGTTAAATCCAGCGAATCCGGAAAGAGAAGAACTGGAAAAGATGATTGAGGAGGGAAAGGCAAAGGGGAAGGAACAGTAATGAGAGGATGTGCAGTTATCTGTATTTTTCTTCTGTTGTGCTGTGCACCTATGTATGCAACACCGGCGCGCATTATTGGAATGGGTTTCCTCGACCTCATTGTTGATGATGAATCAAACAGATTGAATCTTTTCGATTATGGAAGAAACATTGCCGGGCTCTATCGTGATGAAAGAGGCTCAACAGTATATACTTCAATTGCTTACGGGACCGTGAAACAATCGGATTCCGGAGGAGCATTGGAATCTGAAATAACCTATTGGGGTGTCGCTCTTCTCTCAGAAACAAGTATGATGGTCAGTACATTATCTCGGTTCCCTGGTGTTCCGATCGGTGCTGTCGTGACCTACAGAATGGAGGATAGGCTGGCGATAAGCGGGAGTGGATTGTATTCAAAAACCACAACTCACTCTGAGAGTGCGCAGAGGACTGAAGAAGCGTCATGGCCCATTGGCGGAGTTGCCTTCTCAAGGAAGCTGGGTGTTCTTGATGTTGGAGCAAGAGGAGAATATACAATGATTTCAATATCAAACAATCAGGGTGATTTGGCGGTGAATGGTTCTCTGAAGCTTCTTGAGGGGGGTGTTGCAGCCAATCTTTCTCCGATGCTTGATATTGGTGTCAGTGCTGGTTTTGGTTTCCCTGATGCTGGTTTCACGCTTTCGAATGTCGAGAATAACTTTAGTGGAAATTCTGTGTCAGCGGGATTACAGGGTATTTTGAGTGTCCCGGGATTGCTCAAAGTTGGTGCGAAATTTGACTTTTTCAATGCGAACCTGAGTGGAGAAACAACATACGGAAATGTGACCATTAACATTGGTGATATCAGTTTAACCGATTTTTCCTTTGGGTCCCGATTGCTTTTCTCTTCCATCTTGTTTCCGTTGAAGGCAGGATTGAGCATCGATTACAAAACCACGCACCCACAATTTGACGGTGAGGATTTAAGTTTTCTTGATTATGACTATACTCAATCTTCCACTCATATCGGCACCGGTATGAGCTATGCAATGCCTTTTCTGACGCCTGGCATACAATACACTCTTTTAAACGAAAACATTTCCGACAACCTTGATAATGGGGAAACGGTGAATTCAAGCCGGTGGGATTTGAGGTTCGGAGGTGAAGCCAGGTTGACCGTTCTCTCCCTACGGGCAGGCTATATCATTTCACGACATGATCCAAATACGGGCACTGATGATGACGAGTTTAAGGGGAGAAGCATAACGGTTGGTACCGGATTGCAGATCCCACTCCAGCCATTCAAGGTAGAAATTGCTTTTGTCAATCAACAAACTAATCCTGAAGATTACAGGGAAACGGAGAACTCTCTCTCTGCGGTTTTCAAGATGAGATTCTGAGCCCCCCGAGCCCAATGATTCGGTTAACAGTTGATTGCATAATTGGCTATGAGGGAAAGATTATACTGATCAAACGGAAGCATCCACCCTTTGGAT
>SOKD01000007.1 GCA_004376305.1 Candidatus Cloacimonadota bacterium
CGCCGCTGAACCAGATAATGGTTCTTGTAGCAAATGCATCCATAACGGTAAAAGGAGGAAGACCCTGATTCTGTGCCTCCCAGAGAACATACGTAACTCCAAGGGAATCGAGGTTATGGGTGTAGTACTGACTGTAGTGTGCGTTAACATCTCTATTAACCAGCAGTAACGTTGCTGGATCAATATGGAAATCAAAACCTGTGATGGTGTCAGGAGTAACGACAGCACTATCACGATAGGTGATCGGATAGGGAAGCTCCGGCTGAACCTCAATGCAAAAGATGGAATCAAAAAGCACAACCGTGTATTCACCAGTTATACTGTCGGTAGTTGCACTTGCTGTAAAGACATTGTTAGAATCTCCACAAACAGTGAAAGAAAGATCTGCCCTGATAGGATCACTGGTAATTTTATCCTTTACCACACCGTTGACAATACGCATTGGTCGTATCCTGAACGTTACTTCCGAAGTATCATTCAATGCCCTTTCATCATTTAAGTGCTGTGTGTATGCACGAAAGGTGTAACTTCCTGTATCGGGAGCAACCCATTGTGTATGGAATGCTATGGTATCAACAGCACCAAGCGGAAGCGAAACGATTGAATCAAAACTAAAAGGAGCACTTATGGAAACAGGAACGCTGTTCAATGTCCGTAGTCCATAGTTTGCACACAGCAGTTTCACATCGATAGTATCATGTGGAAGGAAAATGTGCTTTCCTGTTGGTACAACAATCCTCATTACGCCTGCATCAAAATCTTTTATAGAATCCATTAATCCCTCAAAACCCATAAAAACCATGTAGCTTGAAACCCAGCTGTGATCACCGTTCTGCGAATCTCCCTTTGTTGGTGGAACACCACCATCGTTGTCCTTATCCTGCACAAGAAGGCTGGCCGTAAGGTTGTGGTGGTACAGGGTATACCGGTACTTTTTCATAATTCGTCCGGAAAAGTTATAGGCATTTGCATACCAGCTATTCCACGAGTTGTTCCACTGTCCGAGCGGCGAAAGGTATTTCATAAATCGCAGGTATGTGTAGAGCCAATCACGTCCCCGCAGTGAATCATGTTCAAAAGCAGAACGGCATATTCCCCATATACAGGTACCTCCCGACATTGCCCAGATCTCATCATTGATGTTCTGTCCTGGATTATCTTCAATCCATTCAATGACCCGCTCGGCATAAACAAGTGCAGTATCAATGCATTCAGGTACATTGTTTTTCTTTCCATACTGGTAAAGCATTCCGGCTGCAAGTGCTGTTGTTTTCGGATGCAGCCTTGCATAGTAACCGCTTACACCGGTGAATGGCAACCGATGATGGAAGATATACCCGATGCAACTATCAGCATATCCAAAGTAACTTGAATCACCGGTAGTCTCCCGGTATTTGTTCTCCGCAAAAAGCGCAAGACCGCAATTCCAGACCCTGTAATAATTGCTTTCTCCACCCTCTTCATTGTAGGCAGGATGAGCAAGTACATAGAGCCATGCTCTCCTCACATTCAGGTCGTAGAGAGTATCACCGGTGATTTCCCGGTATCGCGACCAGACCCAGATTGCCTCCTGTGTATTATCGGTTTCAATAACATTCATCGCATTTTCGCCCTCTATCATTCCACCAAAATCCGGTGAGAGAGAATCGGCAACCTGCAATCCGTGAATGAACTTGCAGGTTTCAAACAATTGGTGTACATAACTCCACCGCTGCCATTCAGGTCCCTTATCCGGTATTCCCATGAGAAAAACTGATGTACCTCTTCTACCAAACTCTGCCCGTACGAAATCCTCTGTCTCCCATAAAGGCAAAGAGAAGACCGTATGAGCACAGAGAAAGACAATAAAGACAATAGAAATCTTTTTCATACGTAACTCCTGTTGAATTTCACTATTTATCATAACAACTCTTCTTTTTATATGCAAGCAAAATCTGAGTGATCGATTCTAATGTCTATAACCACAGTTTTCCAATTCAAACAGAAAGCTTACTTTTTTTCTTGAACTTTATTATCATCTATGCTACGATGCCACAAAACATATCGTGCAGAAATAGTTATTCATTTGCGAACTATCGTTCAGGAGGAAATATGAGAAAAGCAATGATCATTTCTTTCATACTCATTATCACAGCATTATTGCTCAATGCATCCGAATTGTACAAACCACCGTTAGAAAATAAAATCGGCAGACGGCTTTCCCGTTCGCTTGAAAGAATCAAGGTCAATGAGGAAATCAACATCTGGGTCTTCTTCACTGATAAGGGAATGCTCAGCGAAGAGGCGTATAAGGAATGCCTGAGCGTAATAGAGAACAGGATGAGTGAGCGAAGACGAAAACGAAGACAGAAGACGGGAAGAGCACAGATCGTCGACTTC
>SOKD01000335.1 GCA_004376305.1 Candidatus Cloacimonadota bacterium
AGTTTAAATTCGTGATTTGGGCGATAGACTTTGAACCATCACAAAGGGCCCTAAGAGCAACGATTCGCGGTTTTTATCTGGGGGGAGGTAACAGGAGTGGACAGGGGTTAGAGGAATTCTCGGGGATCAGTTATTTTCCCGGTGATTGCGGTTGCAGCAGCAGTTGCGGGAGAGACAAGATAAACCTCTCCCTCCGTACTTCCCATTCTTCCCTTGAAATTTCTGTTTGTTGTGGAACCCGCTATTTCGCCATCAGCAATGATACCCTGATGCGCTCCAAGGCATGGGCCACAGCCAGGATTAATGATTACTGCACCGGAACTAAGGAAGATTTCAATCAGACCTGTTTTAATTGCTTTTAAGTAGATTTCCTTTGAAGCTGGTCCAATAATCAGGCGAACATGCTTGGCAATTTTCTTTCCATCAAGGATTTTAGCAGCGATTTCAAGGTCATCCATCCTTCCATTTGTGCAGGAACCGATGAAGACCTGGTTTGGCTTAATGGATTTTGCTTCTGAGACCGGTTTCACATTATCGACAGAGTGGGGGAATGCTACCTGGGGTTCCATGTGCGACACATCATATTCAAATATCTTTTCATACACCGCATCGTTATCTGCAAAGATGGGTTCAAAAGCAAAAACCCCTTTCTCGCTTATGTAGTTTGCAGTCATCCTGTCGAATGCAATAACGGCTGATTTTGCTCCCATTTCCATTGATTGATTTGAAAGAACAAAACGATCCGATATGGTCATTTTTTCGACCGTCTCTCCATAGAACTCGATAGATTTGTATATTGCACCACCACTGCCTATGTTACCGATAATAGAGAGGATAATATCCTTTGCATAAACGCCTTGAGGGATGTTTCCCCGTATTACAACCTTGTATGATTCCGGGACCTTAAACCAGATTTTACCAGTAGCCCATACCGCTGCCATTTCCGTTGCCCCAACCCCCGTTGAGAAAGCGGCGATGGCGCCGTACGATGTTGTATGTGAATCCGTACCAATTGCTATTTGACCGGGGAGAATAAAAAGTTTTTCTATCACAATTTGATGGCAGATTCCTTCTCCAATTCCATAGAAATTTTTTATTCCCTGTTGCGTGACAAAATCGCGGATATTCCTGTGTTCATTTGCTGTTTTAATTGATTCTGCAGGCGCCCTGTGGTCGAGAATTATAACGACTTTTTCTGGGTTCCATACATCCGGTGAGCCAATTTCTCTGAATTTTTTTATGACGAGCCCGGCATTGTCATGGCTCATACACAAATCAGGTTCCACTTCAACAATTGTTCCGCTTGTTGCATCTTTACCTGAGCTATTTCCAAGGATTTTTTCTACAAATGTCTTACTCATTGACAACTTTCTTTCCGTACTTTCTCTGGAATTTCTCTACCCTGCCTGCCGTATCGACAAACTTTTGTTTGCCCGAGAAAAAGGGGTGACACTTGGAGCATATCTCAATACGCAGGTCCTTAACGGTAGAACATGTTTTAATAACATTCCCGCAAGCACAGGTTATTGTTGTTTCGAAGTATTGGGGGTGTATCTTTTTTTTCATATTTCCTCCCGTTTCTCTTTTATTGGTGGCGATCAATAATTCTATTGACTCATTGCTTTGAAGAATTCTTTATTATTCTTTGTCTCTTCCATTCTTGCAATGAGGAATTCCATTGATTCAATTTGGTTCATTTCATTAAGTAATTTCCTGAGTATCCAGGTCTTTTTTATTTCATCAGCTGTGAGTAAAAGTTCTTCCTTCCGAGTACCCGATTTATTAATATCAATAGCAGGAAAGATCCTTCTATCAGCGAGTTTTCTGTCGAGGACAAGCTCCATATTCCCTGTTCCTTTGAATTCTTCAAAAATGACCTCGTCCATTCGGCTCCCTGTTTCTATTAATGCGGTTGAAATTATGGTCAGACTTCCTCCTTCTTCTATATTTCGAGCAGCTCCAAAGAAACGCTTTGGTTTGTGAAGTGCATTTGAATCAACACCACCGGTTAATGTCTTTCCACTATGGGGAATAACAACATTATGTGCCCTTGCGAGCCTCGTAATACTATCCAGCAGTATAACGACATCATGCTTGTGTTCAACCATCCGTTTTGCGCGCTCGATGACCATGTCAGCAACCTGGACATGCCGCTCTGCAGGCTCATCAAATGTTGAACTGATCACTTCACCCTTTACTGATCGAAGCATATCGGTCACTTCTTCCGGTCTTTCGTCTATCAAGAGCACCATCAGTTTAATCTCCGGATGGTTTGTCGTTATGCTATTTGCAATTGTCTGAAGCAATACAGTCTTCCCCGCGCGGGGTGGCGAGACGATGAGAGCCCTCTGTCCCTTTCCAATGGGAGTCAAGAGA
>SOKD01000031.1 GCA_004376305.1 Candidatus Cloacimonadota bacterium
TTTTAGTGTATCCAGGAATTTCTTTTCCTTAGTCATACTTTTTGCCTCTTTCTGTTAAATCGTCGGGCATTTCAGAAAACCTCTTCAGCATAATTTCACTGTTTTTTGGCTACTGCAATTTTGTATTGATTAACATCGTTCAGCAGTATATAGTAAGGAGGGAAAAAAGACAAGACTTTTTTATGGATTTGGCTGGTGGAGCAAGACCGAAGAGCGATAAAAGTAAAAAAGCTCCTCAGGTAGGACTCTCCTCAAAACTACCTTCGGAGTAAACTCACTTATTCAAATTTGCTATATCTAATTTCTTCTTTCTATTCCACCCTTTTATTTGTTTTTCTCTCTTTGCTGCTGTGATCTATCTTCATATTCTTCAACATGAATTAATCCAGCATTCTTATGTTGTCTCATACGATTAGTTAAATCTGTAGTAATACCAGTGTACAATCTACCCGCTTTATTACATATATAAATATACCACATTGCAAATTTGAAAGTTTAATTCCCATAACAAGGAACTTTTCTTGAGGGATTTAACCCTCAAAAAAAGCTCCTCAGGTAGGACTCGAACCTACGACATCCTGATTAACAGTCAGGCGCTCTCCCAACTGAGCTACTGAGGAACAATTTATTTTACTTATATGAAAAATATCGGTGTTTGTCAAGCGAAAAAATCGAATACTCAACCCAAGGGATAGTTGCTTGAATAAATTGTGTTATGTAAGAACTTATTATTGTTTACCAGGACCTAAATTTTGCTTGACATGAATTGCAAACTATGATAAAAAAAAACACGTTAAACAGGAGGTAAAGGTGGCAATGGATTTAGTTAATGAAATACTTAAAGCCGAAAAGCAGGCTGAAAAAATTAAAAAAGATGCTGAAACAAAAGCGAAAAAAATCCTTAAGGATACAAGAAGCCAATCCCGTAAAAGCGCAGAGGAAGCAAATGCTGAAAGAGAAGGAAAAATAAAAGCGGCAATAAGGGAAGCTGAAACAGAAGCAGAGAAAGAACTCAAGGTGATAACAATTGAACGGGAAAAACAGCTAAAGGAAATCCGGGGAAAATCACGGAAGAATCTCGAAAGTGGCGTAAAAATGACATTAAAAGAGGTTTCAGGGTAATGGCAATTGCAAAAATGACCAAGGTTTCAATTGCTCTCCACTCGTCACACAAAGAGAACCTTCTCAAAGAACTGCAGGACCTATCCGCTCTGCACATCATAAAAATCGAGAAGCAGGAGAAATCTAACGATCAGGAGTTTACTGACGAAGATACAATACGGCAACTGGAAAGTCAGCTGAACCGACTCGGTGATACTATCTCATTTGTGCAAAGATTCATAAAAAGCGGTGGTTTTCTTGAAAGCCTTGTTCCCCAGAAATTGCCCATTTCGCACGAAACTTACAACGAAACGATCGAGCACTTTAAATGCAAAGAAATGATAGACCATATCAAGAAAATCGAGCATCAACTATCCACACTTCGCTCAGATAAGGAGCATTTACTAACAAAAAGGCAAACAATAGAACCATGGATGGAACTCGATACCCCGATAGAATTGCTCAAAGAAACAACAACGACACGTGTCCTCCCAGGCAGAATCAACAAACGTCTCTTTTCTGAAGATGCACAGCAAAAAGCAAAAGATATGGGTATCCAGATTGCAAAAATCGCAGAATCAAAAAATGAGATTTTTGTTATACTTCTTTACCATAAGAATAACGATGAAAATGCGGGTGATTTTCTCGATGAAATAAATTTTGCTCCTGAGGATTTTAGAGGTTTTACAGGGAAACCGGTAGATATACTCAAGGAAATCGAAGAACAATCTGGCGCAATTGAAACGGAATGTGAATCTTTACTTAAGAAGGCAAAGGAATCTGTAAATTTTTACAATCAATTGCTTATAACATACGATCATATCAACGATGAGGTAACCAGGCTGCAGGCAATCAGGGATGCGGTAAGAACAAAAACGACATACATAATTCATGGTTGGGTGGAAACAAAACAAAAGGAATCATTGCAGAAATTGATTGATTCCTACGACGCAGCAGTCATCGATGAAATCGAACCTGAAGAAGAAGAAATGCCACCGGTAAAACTCATTAACAAATCAATTTTTGCACCATTTGAGATCGTAACACAACTGTATGGAACACCAAATTATAGAGAAGTGGACCCGAGTCCCCACCTTTCAATTTTCTTCGCCCTCTTTTTCGGACTCTGTATAACTGATGCTGGATATGGTATCGTTCTTGCCCTCATTGCACTTCTTCTCATGAAAAAAATGCCTTCAGGTAAGAAATTTCTCTGGCTTCTCTTTATTGGCGCT
>SOKD01000400.1 GCA_004376305.1 Candidatus Cloacimonadota bacterium
TTTTTCTCCGCTCTAACCAACTTCTCAATCTTCCTCAATTCAACCATTTCTTCCAGGGTGAGTTTATCGCGTCTCGATTTCTTCCTGAGAACTTTCACATCTATTACAATACCAGATACTCCAGGAGGAACTCGTAAGGATGTATCACGAACCTCAACAGCCCTTTCTCTGAATATTGCCCTCAGCAACTTTTCTTCCGGGGTGAGCTCGGTTTCTCCTTTCGGCGTGACCTTACCGACAAGGATATCATCAGGACCAACCTCTGCACCAATCATCACAATTCCTCGTTCATCCAGGTATTTAACAGATTCCTCTCCAACGTTTGGAATTTCTCGCGTTAGTTCCTCAGGTCCTAATTTCGTTTCCCGTACTTCAGTTTCGAATTCCTCGATATGTATGGAGGTAAGCTTATCAATCTTAAGAAGTCTTTCTGAAACAATAATTGCATCCTCAAAGTTGTATCCCCTCCATGGCATGAATGCAACAAGGATATTGGTGCCTAATGCAAGCTCACCATTTTCAGTTGCAGCTCCGTCTGCTATAATATCATTCTTTCTGACATAATCACCGATTTTAACAAGAGGATGCTGGTTAATACAGGTATTCTGATTTGTCCTTTTGAATTTCTTGAGGTGGTAAACATCTTTTGAAAAGATATCTATCTCCCCTTTATCCCTTATTTTTTTCTCGTCCGGCTCCATGATAATCATATCTGATGTAGTTTTTGTTACCACACCTGCATTCTTTGCAATAGTAACTGTACGAGAATCTATGGCTACTCGCTTCTCCATTCCCGTACCGACAATCGGTGATTCTGGAAGGAGCAACGGCACAGCCTGCCGTTGCATATTGGAACCCATGAGTGCTCTATTGGCGTCATCATGTTCTAAAAACGGTATCAGGGCTGCAGAGGTACTCACCAGTTGCTTCGGAGAAACATCCATGAAATCGACCTTCTGTGGGGGAACAATGGGAAAATTTCCTCGCTGCCTGCTCAATACAAGAGATCTGCTTATTTTTTTTCTGCTGTCAATAGGTATATTTGCCTGGGCAATGGTGAATTTATCTTCTTCGTCTGCAGTTAATTGCTCAACCTGCCCGGTCACATATCCTTTCTCTACTTTTATATATGGAGAGGTGATAAAACCGTACTTGTTAATTTGAGCATAGGTGGCGAGAGATGTTATCAATCCAATATTTGGACCTTCCGGTGTTTCAATTGGACAGATACGCCCGTAGTGACTATAGTGTACATCTCTCACTTCAAAGCTTGCTGTCTCACGCTTCAAGCCACCGGGACCAAGGGCAGACAACCTTCGTTTATGGGTAAGCTCAGAAAGGGGATTTGTCTGCTCCATAAACTGAGATAATTGGCTTGTTGCAAAAAAGCTTTTTATTGAACTCGATAAATATCGCTCATTAATAAGGTCAGAAGGCGCAATTTCTCCTTTATCACTTAAAAGCATCTTTTCCTTAATTGAACGTCCCATTTTGGAAAGAATTACCCTGAATTGATCATTGAGCAATTCACCGACACTTTTGAGCCTTCTATTCCCAAGGTGATCTATATCATCAACAAAACCACTTCCGCCTGTCAGTCGGAAAATGTATTTTACTATATCGATAATATCTTCTCTGACAAGTGTAAATGGCCTTGTTTTCATGTCATATTCAAACTTGTTTGCCTTTTTATACCTGCCAACATCACCAATATTATATTTTTTCTCCGAGAAATATGTATTGAGCAAATACCTTCGTGCCATATCGATATTTGGTGGCTTCGTTCCCCTGAGAATGGCATAAATATTTTCAAGTGCTTCTTCTTCGCCTCTTACATTATCTTTCCTAAGCGTTGTTGCCAGCAGCTCAATGGCATCATCGTTATCAGTTTTAACGATCTCTACCTTTTTAATTTTGTTGAGAACGATCGAATTCAAAAGTGCAGGAGTTATTTTCTTTCCTGACTCTCCGATGATCTCTCCCGTTATCCTGCTCACCACATCTGAGGCAAGATATTTTCCCAGCAACGGTGATTTTGAGAGATCATCGTTTGGATTAATTTTTACTGTGCCGGTATCAAAAAGATACTTTATTATCTCCTCATCTTCTTGAAATCCAAGTGCCATTAGAAGAATTGTAACGGGAAATTTCTTTCTCCTATTAAGATTTACATAAAGAATATTTCTTGTATCGAAAGAAAATTCTATCCATGAACCACGGTACGGTATTATTTGAGCGACGTATGTTCTCTTCCCTGTGGGATGAATGGACTCAAAGAAATAAGCACCAGGAGACCGATGGAGCTGACTGATAACGA
>SOKD01000391.1 GCA_004376305.1 Candidatus Cloacimonadota bacterium
TGGGACAAGCATGATTCCTTGACTATCGGGGCAACTAATTCGATACCGCTGTTTACCGGTTGTTCGAGAGTAGCGAATGTGAAGCAGAGTAGAGCATTATTGCGGATAAGAGAAATAGAGTTGGATGATGTCATTTCAAGGAAGGGAATAGAACTAAAAAAAGCGCTGCTTGCAATTGAAGAGGCAAAACAGACCCGTTCACTTGCGGAGAAGAATCTTGAAAAAGCGGAATTGAGTTATCGGATGGTACAGGAAAAGTTCAATCTGGGTGCTGCAACCATCATTGAATTGATCGATGCCGAACAGGATTATGAGCAAGCGCAGGTAACTGAGATATCATCATATTTCGACCTGTTACTTGCTTCATTCTATGTAAAGCATTTGCTCGGGAAGAGTATTGTAGAGTAATGAGAAGAAAAGAAAATTGTAAAGGAGTTGAGAAGTGATGAAAAGGGAAGCCAGGAAAAAGGGGACATCAAAGAGTGAAGCGGTCCGGGAAAAATCGAAATTACGTGAGTGGGTCGAATCCGTTCTTTGGGCTTTTGTAATTGCAATGTTTATAAGAACATTTTTCATTCAATCATACATGATTCCAACAGGTTCTATGGAGGACACATTGCTTGTAGGGGATTTTCTTCTGGGTAATAAAATGGTCTACGGGATACATATTCCATTCACCAGGAAGAGCATTTTCAAATTCCGTGAGCCCGGTCAAGGTGAGATATTGATCTTTATTTCACCGTATGCCAAGAAATACTTTGTCAAGCGCTGTATTGGAGTTGCAGGGGATACTGTTGAAGTCATACACAAGGATGTTTACGTAAATGGAAGAAAGCTATTTGAGGAGTATGTGATGCATAGAGACCCGCGAGAATTTCCACCACTGCCAAGCATTGATCAGGATATGTACCAGCGGGATTGGGCAAGAGGTGAGTTTCGCTTTGTTGGTGGATTCTGTCGTGATAACTTCGGTCCGATTGTGGTTCCTGAAGGACATATCTTTGTTATGGGAGATAACAGGGATAATTCTGATGATTCTCGATTCTGGGGTCCGCTTGATACGAGGGTTGTATATGGAAAGCCTTTAATACTGTTCTTCTCATGGGAAAAAACCGTGCCCTTCTTTAAAATCTGGCAGGCAATTAGATGGCGCAGGATTCTCAATTTTGTAGTTTAGAATGAAAACCATATTCATCACCGCAGAGAGCGCAGAGTTCTCAGATTTGACAGAGGTAAAAAGGGATTAGAAAGGTTCGTATTTAGTAAGGGACATAGGAATGAGAATGTTTATAAAATAAGAGGGCTCTGTGTTCTCTGAGTACTCTGTGATCAATTAAATTAATAGAGGAGCTTGAAGAATGAAGAAAAAGATATTTATTGGCGCAGGAATTGTTATTGTTATTCTCATTGTTGTTTTACTTAATATGAAATTCAAGGGAAAAATTGTGGAGGTTAAAGTTCAGAAGGCAGAAAGGGGTAAAATACGATCAGTAGTCTCAGCGCCAGGCAGAGTAAGTCCAAAGAATGAGGTAAACATCAGTTCGGATATTATGGGAAAATTGATCAAACTTAACGTCGAAGACGGTGATCAGGTCAAGATGGCGCAGATTGTTGCAGAACTCGAACGTACTCGTGAAGAGGCTGCTGTTGAGATTGCCCGGAGTTCACTGCTTTCAGCAAAAGCACATTATGAATTAAAACGTTCGACTTTTGAAAGAAAACAGAAGCTCTTCGAGAAATCTCTTATTTCCAGGGAAGAGTATGAAGCAGGTAAAACAGAATACACGATGGCAAAGCTGGCAGTTGATGAGAGAAGAGCAAATCTGAAGAACGCTCTGGAAAATCTGGAAAAGACGATTATCCGAAGCCCCCTCGATGGTGTTGTTACTCTTCTCAACGTTGAGGAAGGGGAGATCGTGGTAACCGGCACGATGAATAATCCTGGTACTGTTCTTATGGTTTTGTCAGATTTGGCAAATATGGAGGTTGAATGTGATGTTGACGAAAGTGATATCGTTGACCTTGAACTCGATCAAATTGCTGAAATTGAGGTTGATGCATTTGGCGATACCGTTTTTAGTGGTCATGTCGTTGAAATATCCAACGCAGCTAAGACACGCTATTCTGGGACACAGGAGGAGGTAACCAATTTCTTGGTTAAGGTTGCTTTTGATTCTACTGATAGTCGTCTTCGACCTGGAATGAGTTCATCGGTAGATATCATTTCAGCTTTGGTAGATAGTGGTTTGAAGATCCCAATCCAATGTGTTGTTGAAAGAGGAGAGGATGAAGAGTAGAAAACTGGAGTTTTTATC
>SOKD01000050.1 GCA_004376305.1 Candidatus Cloacimonadota bacterium
GATACGAAGAGAAAAGAAAATACGCAAAGAAAGGTGGCAAGTTTGTACCATGTCCCTTTGCTGCACACCGGATGTGTTTAGGTCTGATAGATGGGGGGGAAACCGTGCTAGATGTGGGATGTGCCACTGGTTATTTATCTTTTGAATTAAAAGAGAAGGGCTGTAAGGTTATCGGTTTGGAAATAGACCCGGAGATGGCCGAGGAGGCAAGGTTATATTGTGACAAGGTTATACTTGGGAACGCCGAAGTTATTGAATTGCCTTACAAGGAATATTTTGATGTAATTCTGTACGCCGATGTTTTGGAGCACCTGAGGAATCCTTTAGAAGTCTTGATCCGTTTCAAGAGCTGTCTCAAACAGAATGGATACATCGTAGTCTCAATTCCCAATGTTGCTAACTGGTTTATTCGTCTTTCCTTGCTATTTGGCAAATTCAACTACAATTCAAAGAAAGGTGGAATTCTCGATTCAGGACATTTGAGATTTTTTACTCTTAGGACCGTCAGAGAAATGCTTGAAAAGGCTGGCTTTAAAATCGTTCACTTGGATATTACCGTTGATTTACCTGGTCTTTCACGATTTCCTTTTATGAGGACTTTAGTAAAACTCTGGAAGAAACTTTTTGCTGTCCAGTTCATCATTAAAGCAATAAAATATAATTAAATAGAATGATTAAGAAAATCGGAATTAGCGTCGTCATCCCCAACTGGAACGGGAAGAAACTGCTCGAAAGAAATCTCCCTCCTCTGATTGATGCAATGGACTATTATGGTGGAGAGTACAAGATCATAGTAGTGGATGATGGAAGCGTAGATGGAAGCGCCCAATTTATAAGGGACACCTTCCCTTCCATAAGAGTTATAAGATTGGAACGCAACCGTGGATTCCCTATAGCTGCTAACCGAGGTGTGGGCGCGGCCATACATGATTTAGTCCTCCTCTTAAATTCCGATATTAGAGTAGAGAGGAATTTTCTGTTACCTTTGTTAAGTTACTTCGACGAGAAAAGGACATTCGCAGTTTCAACGGCGATAATGGAAGACAAAAACACCGTTGTAACCCGGCCGTATGTCCTTGAGTTTAAGTACGGCTTCTTAAGGGAGGTATTTGCAGCAGAAAAAAATGGACCAGGTCTTGCTTCTGGCGCATCAGGAGGACGCGGGCTTTTTGACAGGAAGAAGTTTATGCAGTTGGGCGGGTTCGACAAGATATACTCGCCTTTTTATTATGAGGATATGGACCTTTCCTATCAAGCCTGGAAGAGGGGCTTTCGGATGTATTATGAACCGCAGAGTATTGTTCATCATGCCCGTCAGGCTACTATCGGAAAGGCTTTCAGCAAGGGATATATAAGGTTTATCTTTGACCGCAACAGGTTAATATTCACATGGAAGAATCTCACAGACTCCGATTTTTTCTTTCAACATTTTCTTTTTCTTCCTTTTTATCTTCTTTGGAATTCGATCAGAAACCCGCTTGTATTCTTATCATTCCTCGCAGCACTCATGAAAGTACCAACGATATTAAGAGCGCGAAGAAAAGAGAAAGCTTTCATCCGGTATGGAGATAAAGAAGTCCTCAGGTTAATCAGGGAGGAGTAATGGCCAGAATTTCGGTAGTTATCGCTACAAAGGACGAAAAAATAAACATAAGGGACTGCCTTGAATCCGTGAAGTGGGCTGATGAGATTGTAGTAGTTGATGATGCAAGCAAGGATAGAACAGTTGAAATCTGCAGAGAATATACTTCGAACATTATTCCGAACGATAGTAAAGGCGATTTCCATGTCAACAAAAATTTGGGGATTGAAAGGTCAAGCGGGGATTGGATATTGAGTATAGATGCCGATGAAAGAATTACGCAAGAATTATCCCGCGAGATAAAGGATGCAATTGGAAAATCCGACAAGCTCGGATACTATATCAGCCGCAAGAATTATTTTATGGGTAAGTGGATAAAGGGATGCGGCTGGTTTCCCGACTATATCATCAGGTTATTCAGGAAAGGGACAGCGCGCTGGCCTTTGATGGACGAAAATTTCCATGGAACACCGCATATAAAAGAGAAGACAAAAACAGGTTATCTGAAAAATGCAATGCTTCATTACACCTATTTTTCCTTTACACAGTTTCTTGAGAAGTTCAATCTCTATACTTCCGCTCTTGCCAAGCAGGAGTACAACCGTGGAAAAAAGATGAATTTCCTAGTCTGTTTTTTGCTCAAACCCTGCTTTGTGTTTTTCCGCAAATATCTTTTTCTGCGCGGCTACATCGATGGCTTCCGGGGGTTTTTTATAAGCGTCTCATCAG
>SOKD01000054.1 GCA_004376305.1 Candidatus Cloacimonadota bacterium
GAGAAACAAGCTGATTCTTGAACTTCTCTATGGAACAGGTATCAGGGCAGGAGAACTCTGTCAACTGGACACTACAGCCATTAACCGATCAAGGAAAACCGTGACGGTTATGGGTAAGGGAAGAAAGGAGAGGATTTTGCCTTTTGGTGAAATGGTGACTGTTGCGATGGATAAGTACCTGAAAGCCAGAGGTGAAATACTCAAAGGAAAAAAAGAGAATGCGCTCTTTCTCAATAAAAGCGGCGGGAGGTTATCAACGAGGAGTTTGCAGAGGATAGTTAAGAGCTTTATAAAGAAGGTTGCGCAGCTTTCGAAATCAAGCCCGCATACACTTCGCCATTCTTTTGCAACACATTTGTTGGAGCGCGGAGCTGATATACGATCCGTTCAGGAATTACTCGGACATGCTTCACTTTCCACTACACAGGTGTATACGCACATCACGGTACGTAGACTGAAGAAGGTTTATATGAAAGCGCATCCGAGGGCGCGGAAAAACAAGTTAAAAGAGAAAACGGTTTGAAATAATATTTTTCCCTCCAACAAAACGTTTTCTATAGTATTCACGATCAAGTTGATCTCGAACAATTCCCCTGGATGATGAAGCGTGGACAAAAGTACCTTTACTCGCATAGATTCCCACATGGCGCGGGTTGTGGAAGATAACAAGGTCTCCAGCAATAAGGTCCTTTTGTTTCACCCAACAACATTCACTTTCCATATCTTTAACTGTTCGTGGCAATTTTATGCCCAATTTTCCGTAAACGTATTGAACGAATCCTGAGCAGTCGAATCCCTTCGGGGAACAGCCGCCGTAAACATACCTGGTGCCTTTGTGGCTGAGTGCCTCGTGCACGATAGATTTTCTCAACTCTATTTCATCGTTGGGTAGGTTACCCTGTTTGACAGTGGAAACAAAACGCACAGAGGGACAGCCACATGAGAAGAGGGCAGATGCAATGATCACAAAAAACCATATTTTCTGTTTCATGGTTTCTCTGATTATTCTTCACCAATACTTATGAGCGTAATCCCGGCACAGATACCTATTCGTCTATCTGCGATGAATAGATTTGATACTGACAGATCTGGCTCAATGATATGGCAATTGACCGTTTTTGGTGAGTAGTATAATTTCAAAAAAGGATGAACATAATCGAAAACGGAAAATTGCATTGATTTTTTGTATCCAATACCAATAACAGGTCCAAATCCTGAAAAATTATCAATACTTTCAAAGTTGGAAGATACTATGGTTACATAGTCTCGTTGCGAAAAAAGTCCGAGTCCGGCATCAACTGTTACACTGCTGTTTTCATTTATGGCGAAATTAATTCTATTGGAAAGATACACAATAGCAGTAACGCTGAAAACTGAAATCGCTTCTGTATTATATATATTCCTGTATTCATTAAAAATCATTGAGCCCGTTTTCGGGAAAACAAGAAAAGCACCAACTCCCGGGTTGAGGTATTCACTGAATGTAAAAGCAATCATTCCTCCGTAGAAAGCGCCGTTTCCGTAACCTTTGCTCCATTCACCACATGATATATTATATCCTGAAGTTAATTCAACGAGAGCACCACCATGTAATGGTAAGAAAAAAAGAAGCGCTACAAGAGAAATGGAGAAGAAATACTTCACAAGAGTTATTCTGTGCAATAGAAACACAGCGTTTTGCTCTCTTTTCTGTGGCATGATAATCTGCACTACTGTTATCTCATTCTTTGAGAAGTTGCTCTATCTCCTTCTCAAATTCCTTCTCAAGATCGGGAGAAAACCCAACATGTCTGAACGCAATGGTGCCCTTTTTGTTAAAGAGGATGGTGGTTGGAATTCCCTGGACATTATATTTTTGCGACACAGTTTGATTGCCAACAAGGATGGGATAATTGATTTCATGTTCCTCTGCAAATGTTCGCAATTTTCCCTCTTCATCAAGCCCAATACCCCATACAATTAAACCCTGGTCTTTGTAGCTATCATAGATTTTAATTAGATGAGGGATCTCATCACGGCAGGGTGGACACCATGTTGCCCAGAAATCAACAAGAACTACCTTGCCCTTTTGTTCGCTCAGGGTTCTCTCAACACCATCAAGGTCTATTAAGCTAAAATCCTCTTTCGTTTCTTGTTGTGGCGGTGTTTTCCTGCAATTCATGAACAGAGTAAAGGCAAGAAGCATAATTACTGCAATAGTAACAAATCGTTTCATAGAGCCTCCTTGCTATATCTTTAGGAACTTCACCATAATCTTCTATTTACCTGTGCTCGTTGACTGATTTCAGATCAAGCAATCTGTCAATGA
>SOKD01000010.1 GCA_004376305.1 Candidatus Cloacimonadota bacterium
CCTGCAATTGAGGATGTTGATAATGATGCAGACCTGGAGATTTTCTTCGGAAATGTGAACGGTGTATCAGCCATCGATAACAAGGAACAGAGAGGCTACGGAACATATTGGAATATGTTCAGATGCAATCCGAGGAGAACGGGCAATCTTGATGATGCGGAGACAGGAGTTGAAGAATCCGATATTACAAGACCGTTACTTTTTAAGGTTTACCCAAATCCATTTAAGGGTTCAACAAGGATTTTCCTTACCGCACAGAGAAACCAGAAAGTCGATATTGCAATCTACAACATAGTTGGTCAGAAGGTGAAAGATCTGTCATCAATCAGCAAGGAGACATACAGGATTGTGACCTGGAATGGAAAGAATAACCATGATAAACCTGTTCCTACCGGTGTCTATTTCTGCGTTGTGAATACGGATAAGGGAGAAGAGGTTGTTAAGAAGCTTATTAAAATAGAATAGAGATGCGTATTCTCCATGCTCATTGTAGGGGCGTTCTGCAGAACGCCCCTACATTATTTTGGATCCGATTTTCTGTCATTTTCATTCTATTGCTCGCCATGGGCTGTGAGGAATCAGAGAGGTGGGTTGAAGATCCCTTTGAGTATCTTGAAACCACTGAATTCCCCGGTTATTTTCAAAGGATTCCCTGGTTCGGGGTAAATGGTCATGACGGTTTGAAACCACCGGAGAAGGGATCCCATTGTTCCGTATACGGCGTGTATGTAAGCTCAATCGCTGGTTATTTTGTGAGAACATTCAGCGATTCCGTGCTTTTTCATATTCCGCTCAAGGAGAGCTTGCCGTATCCCTCAGAGCACACCGTTGTCAAAATAAACGGTAAAGTGGTTCATAATAAAGAGCCCTCCCTGTCCGAGGTGGAAATTATTGCAACCGAGGAGATTGGAGAGGTCTACCGGATGATTGTGGAGGGATATCCCAAGCTGATAGATAAGATTGCCGGTAAGATACATAACGCGAAGTCCAGGCTCGATCTAAAATCCATTGAAATATTCCATTGCGCTGCGGTAGGAAACGAACTTCTCATTGTTGGCAGGACATATGATCTGATGTATGAATTCGATCTTGCTTTCCTGTTTGAAAAAGAGGATAATTCATATAAGCTCAAGAAAATTTTCGCTCGTGAATTTTTCAAGGGCGAATAGGTAATTACGTTTTCTTACGGCGTGCACTCATATGTACTGCTCGTATCGCCCTCGATGCATTGAGGATAGAGAGAATAGCAACTCCCATATCTGCAAATACTGCTTCCCACATTGTCGCGATGCCAAAAATGGCAAAGGTCATTATTACTGCTTTAATGCTAAGTGCCAGAATAATATTCTGCCAAACAATTGTTCGTGTTCTTCGCGCAATTTGGATTGCTTCAGGGATCTTAGATAAGTCATCCGTCATGAGTACAATATCAGCTGCCTCAATTGCCGCATCGGAACCCAATGCTCCCATTGCCATGCCGATATCTGATCGGGCAATTACCGGGGCATCGTTGATTCCATCGCCAACAAATGCAATTCGACCTTTGTTTTGCTTCTTGCCGAGAGCTTCAATTTTCTCTACTTTTTCGTGGGGTAACAATTCTGCAAAGTATTCGTCAAGTTTGAGTTTTTGTGAAACACTTTGAGCGATGCCATCGCTGTCTCCGGTAAACATTATCAGTTTTGAAATCCCTTCATGCCGCAATTGTCCAATAGCTTCATATGCTTCTTCCCTGATATCATCTGCGATCGTTATGTAGCCTGCATACTTTTTGTCAACAGCGATATGAACAACGGTTCCTTCTGTATAACAACAGGGATGCTCAATATTTTCCTGGTGGAGCAGTTGGTCATTTCCTGCAAGAATTTCTTTTCCTTCTGCTTTTATTTTCACTCCTAATCCTATTATTTCTTTGAAGTCCTCAACAGTCTGTTCGTTAATCTTTCTTCCATATGCCTCATGTATTGATTGGGCAATGGGATGATTTGAATGTGTCTCTGCTTCTGCCGCGAGTTTCAGGAGTTCATCCTGACTGTATCCATTGCACGGAACTACCGCATTAACCTTGAAAATCCCCTTTGTAAGGGTCCCGGTTTTATCAAAGACGATTGTTCTGAGATTATTAAGCCCCTCAAGAAAATTAGAACCTTTGATGAGTATACCTCTGCGTGAGGCTGCTCCGATCCCGCCAAAAAATCCAAGCGGTATTGAAATGACCAGAGCACAGGGACATGATATTACGAGAAAAACAAGTGCCCGGTACAGCCATTCAGAGAAGATGACCTTGCTTGTAAAGAGTGGTGCGGTAAGCGGTATCCTGTAGAGGAGAACGGGGAGCGTGGCGAGCAGAAAGGCGAGAGAAACGACTGACGGTGTATAAGAACGAGCAAATCTTGTAATAAACCGCTCGGTCGGGGATTTTTTTGCGGTCGCATTTTCCACCAGATCGAGTATTTTCGACACGGTTGAATCAGCAAATTTCTTTGAAACCCGGACGGTAAGAAGCCCTGTTTTATTTATCATACCGGAAAGGATTTCATCGCCTTTTGTAAATAAGCGGGGTCTTGATTCTCCTGTTAATGGTGAGGTGTCCACCATTGATTTCCCTTCATGTACTGATCCATCAAGCGGGATCCTCTCACCGGGTTTCACCATAATAAGATTTCCAATGGAAACGTCTTTGGGGTGCACCTGTTCGATGTTCTTTCCTTTTATGAGGTTGGCATGATCCGGTCGGATATCAAGAAGTGATTTAATTGAGCGGCGGGAGCGGTTTACCGCAATATCCTCGATAAGCTCGCCGACTCTGAAGAATAACATAACCGCGACAGCTTCCGGAAAAGCATTGATGGCAAGAGCACCTCCGGTTGCAATGCTGAGGAGAAAATTCTCATCAAAGAATTTTCCATGAAGGATATTTTTCACTGCTTTCAGGATTATGGGATACGCAGCTACAATGTAACTTGAAAGAAAAAAGATAAGCCTTAGGAAAACAGAATGTCCCGTAAGAAAGGCGAAAATGAATACAATTATTGCTGCAGCAATCTCAAAGATGTCTTTTTTCTGTTCTCGGTAAATCATATTCAAAGCTTCAATCTTCTCAGCCTCAGGGAATTAGTTACAACATTGATTGACGAGAATGCCATTGCCGTTTCGGCAATCAATGGGTGCAAAAGCCCTAATATGGCTGCCGGGATAGCCATTAAATTGTAGAAGAATGCCCAGAACAGATTCTCTTTAATTTTCCTGAATGTTGCGAGTGAAAGCTTTATTGCCTTTACAACAGAAGAAATGTCTCCTTTAATCAGCGTGATATCCGATGCCTCTATTGCAATATCCGTTCCCGTTCCAATTGCTATCCCCACATTTGCCTGTGTCAACGCCGGTGCATCATTGATGCCATCACCAACCATGGCAACCTTCTGGTCTTGCTGTAATGTTTCTATCATTTTCTGCTTGTCCTGGGGGAGTACGTTTGAGAGTACTTCATCAATTCCTACTTTTTCCGCAATTGACTTTGCAGTTTTTGCATTATCTCCGGTAAGCATGAGCGTCCTGAATCCCATTGCTTTAAGTGCTTTAATGCTTTCAATTGCATCTTCCTTCAATTCATCTGCAATTGCAATGAGTCCCGCAACCGTTCCATCAATGGAAACGATGACTACAGTCTTTGCTTCATTCTGGAGATTTTCTCTGGTGGAGTCAATTAAACCGGTGTCAATGCCCACGTGTTTCAATAAGGCTTCATTGCCAACCAGAATGGTCTTTCCTTCAACAGAGCCTTTTATTCCCATTCCAGAGATAGCTTCGAAACCGATCGGATCTGTAAGCACCATGTTTTCGCTTGCCGCTTTCTCTAAAACAGCCTGAGCAAGTGGGTGCTCTGAACCCTTCTCAAGGGATGCTGCAAATTCCAGAACATCGTGATTGGAAAAACCAGGTTGTGAGGTAATATCAGTGACTTCTGGTTTGCCCTTTGTTATGGTTCCCGTTTTGTCAAAGACGATGGTCGTCACCTCTCGTATGGTTTGAATAGATTCACCGGATCTAAAGAGGATACCGTTCTGCGCGCCGATACCGGAACCCACCATCAATGCAGTTGGTGTTGCAAGACCGAGAGCGCATGGGCAGGCGATAACGAGAACTGCAATTGCAGCGAAGATTGCAAGCGATACTGACGAGATGAAGGGATTCACCCATGGAAGAAATTGCGATGCCCTTACGGCAATTCCGACAAACAGTTGTGGAAAAAATATCCACAGCAGAAATGAAATAAGAGCAACGACAATAATTGTGGGAACAAAGGAGGCGGTAATCCTGTCTGCAAATTTCTGTATGGGAACCTTTGAACCCTGACACTCTTCAACGAGTTCAATTACCTGCGCAAGGAATGTGTCTTCTCCAATTTTCGTTGCTCTTACTTTTATAAGACCCATCTGGTTTACCGTAGCACCGATCACCGTATCTCCTGGTTTCTTTCTAACAGGCATGGATTCACCGGTAGCCATTGATTCATCAATTGCGCTTTCTCCTTCAATAATCTCTCCGTCCGTTGGGATTTTTTCACCCGGTTTGATAATCATTACATTACCTACCGATACTTCGTCAACAGGTATCTCTATCTCTTTGCCCTCTTTGAGAATTCGGGCTGTTTTTGCTCCCAATTCCAGGAGTTTGCGTATTGCTTGTGACGCCTTTCCTTTCGCTGAAGATTCTATATAACGTCCACCGAGATGGAATGCCATTATCATCGCTCCAACGCCTGCAAAGCTCTCTATGGGAAAATTGAACATTCTCAGGATACCGGTTATAAAGGATGCTCCCGTGCCCATCATGATGAGTACATCCATGTTGGTGTTTCTATGCAGTATCGACTTTACGGCACTCCTGTAGGTTGGGAATCCCGGAATAGCGAGAACCATAGCGGCAAGCAAAAGTTCACCATAATGATAGAAAGGTACCTCGATACTGAATACCATTTTTAGAATCATGAGTATAACGATCGGAGTGGTTCCTATCCATGCGAGGGTGAGTCTTCTTTTTGCCTTTTGAGCCTCAATAACGGTATTTTCTTCCTGTTTGCCAACAACCGAGTAACCGGAAGCTTCGACGGTCTTTATCAATTCTCTTGTATTGGTTGTGACCGGATCGTATTCGATAGTTGCGCTCTCTGTCGCAAGATTTACACGTGCAGAAACAACACCGCTTTGCTTTTTTAATGCCTTTTCTATTGTTCCTGCGCATGCAGCGCAGGACATTCCGCCAATTTTAAGTTTTGTAGATTCTTTCTGGAGAATCAATTGTGGTTTTGGTATTGTGTTCCGTTCTTTTTTCATTGTTATTTCCCTGGTTCAAAACGAGCAACCACAGCAGCATGAACCACCAGACGGTTCATCTTTTTTAAGATATTTCTCTGGTTCTTTGTCAAACATTTCCTTACATGCTGTGCTGCAGAAGAAGTATGTTTTCCCATTGTACTGTGAAGTCAATGCAACTGTTGGATCAACGTCCATTCCACAAATGAGGTCTTTTTCCATTGTTTTACCTCCTTTTATTAGTGTTTTCGAAGATTCTTATAAACTTTCATCAGTTCTGAGATCTTCCTATCTCTTTTCTGTATGTCTTTTGACATAAAAGCATCTTTGACGCATGTTTCCAGGTGGTTTCTTAGTACTATTTCGGCGACGGTATGAAGGGCAGATTCAGCAGCAGTGATCTGCATGACCACATCGATACAGTACCGACGCTGCTCTATCATTTTTTGAATTCCTTTTATCTGTCCTTCAATTTTCCTTAGTCTGATCATTGTCTTGTTCTCCACCTGTTTGTTTATCATGTGTCCGCTCCTTTCTTTATACCATATACCCGTATAGGGTATCTATTCCATTATAATGCTCAAATGGTTCTTTGTCAAGTAATTTATAAAAAAAGTTATTTTCCCCTTGACAAATAACTAATTTAATGTTATAATTATTACAAATGAATAATTCTTATTGGTTCTTTACAAGGAGATGATATGAAGGAAACAATTGAAAGATTAAAAGAGAAAGGAGTGACACTCACACCACAGAGGTTGGCTGTTATAGAGTTCTTGATGAAGAATAAAAACCATCCCTGTGTGGATGAAATTTATAATGTAATAAAAAAGAAGTATCCTTCAATTTCTCCTGCAACGGTATACTCAACACTGCAACTCCTGAAAGAGATGGGTGAAATCCAGGAGCTCCACATACGGGGGGATAAGGCATGTTTTGATCCGGTTGCTGAACGGCATCATCATCTCCTCTGCAGAGTATGTGGGAAGACAATAGATGTTAAGGTTCAGTGTCCCTTAATTGATAACTTGAAGATTGCCGGACATCAGGTAGAAGATGTTCAGGCGTATCTTTATGGTGTATGCGTTGAATGTTTGAAAAAGAAAGAAAAGAAAGAAAAGAAACAAAAAAAGAAGGAGGTGAAAAAATGAAAGAAAAAGTTGAAGCTGCGCTGGAAAAGATAAGACCATCTCTTCAAGCTGATGGAGGAAACGTCGAACTGGTAGATGTTACAGAAGATGGTGTGGTGAAGGTTAAACTAATGGGTGCCTGTGCAGGATGTCCAATGAGCCAGATGACTCTCAAGGAAGGCATAGAGCGTTTACTGAAGCAGGAAGTTCCCGAGATAAAAGAAGTTGTTTCTGTTTAAAAAGGAGGAAGTAGATGTTGAAGGACAAAATCCTCAAAGCGCTCAATACGCAATTAAATGCTGAACTTTATTCTGCATATCTGTATCTTTCAATGTCAGCGTTCTTTGAATCAACAAACCTCAGGGGTTTTGCAAATTGGATGAAGGTTCAAGCCCAGGAAGAATATATGCACACAATGAAGTTCTACGATTACATTCTTGAGTATGGGAGTAAGGTACAACTTATGCCAATAGATGGTCCACAAACCGAATGGGATTCTTCCCTTGCTGTTTTTGAGCATGTATATAAACATGAGCAGAAGGTTACCGGTCTTATTAATGATCTTGTTGATCTTGCTCGTTCAGAAAACGATCATGAAACAAGCAATTTTCTGCAATGGTTTGTGAATGAGCAGGTTGAAGAGGAAGCATCAGCTGATGCGGCATTACAGAAGATCAAACGTGCAGAAAATTCTCCAGATGGTTTATTCACGGTTGATAAAGATCTTGGTAAGAGGGTGTTTACTCCCCCTGCTCAGAGCAAGGAATGAAAAATACTGAGGAGGTTGCTATGACAAAGAACTTTCAAGTTTACAAATGCGAAATCTGCGGAAACATTGTTGAGGTTCTTCACGAAGGTGCAGGAGAACTTGTTTGCTGTAATCAAGCAATGAAGCTTTTTGAGGAGAAAACAGAAGAGGAAGGAAAAGAAAAACATCTTCCTGTCTTAGAAAAGACCGATAAGGGGTTTTATGTCAAAGTCGGTTCTGTGCAGCATCCCATGGAAGAGAAACACTACATCGAGTGGATTGAAATTATCGCGAATGGAAAGGCGTATCGCTATTTCCTCAAACCGGGTGATGTTCCTGAGGCAACATTTTCTGTAGACGCTGACGATGTTAAAGTTCGCGAATTCTGTAGTGTTCACGGTTTATGGACAACATAATTTGAGGGGGAGTTGAAAGTGAAGTCGGAGGAAATTATAGCGGATGCCGAACTGGACTGTATTGGTCTCTATTGCCCAATGCCTATCTCAATGACAAAGGAGGAGATAGAAAAGATAGAAGTGGGACAGGTACTGAAGGTTGAAGCCGATGACCCTGCTGCTGAGGAGGATATAAGGAGATGGGCAAAGAGAACGGAACAGGAAATTCTCAAATTTGAGAAGCGGGGAACAATAGTAACATTTTACATAAAAAGGATGAAATAAAGAAGGAACGATGAAAAAAATACTTTATGTACAAACAAGTGGTGTTGATACACCAGAAAGATTGTATGCACCTTTTATACTTGCTACCACCGCAGTAGCAATGGATATTGAGGCAGTAATCTACTTTGTTATTAAGGGGGTTATGGTTGTCAAGCAGGGTGAAGCGGAAAAAATTAAGATAGGAAGTTTTCCCGGACTTAAAGAAGTTATGGAACAATCAATAAAGGCAGGCGTGAAGTTGTATGTTTGTGAACAGAGTACCCAGCTGCTTGGCATCGATAGGGGGGATTTCGTGGCAGGGGCTGAGGTGGTTGGAGCAGCGACACTCAATGACCTTGCTCTTGATGCGGA
>SOKD01000177.1 GCA_004376305.1 Candidatus Cloacimonadota bacterium
CCGCACGCACTGAATCGTTTTGAAATGCTATCCATGATAATTGCTCTATCCTCCAAATCAGGAAGATGAAAAACACTTATATGTGTTTTTCCATCAAAAGTAAATTCCCGGTATACCTCATCAGAAAGAATATAGAGATTGTATTTCCTTGCCATTGAACCTATTCTTTCCATTTCTTCTCTGGTGTATACCGTCCCTGTCGGATTATTCGGTGAACATACAAGTATTGCCTTCGTTCTTTTGGTGATCTTTGCTTCTATCTCTTGTCCAGTAGGATAACGGAAACCATCAAGCACTGTTGTTGAAAGAGGAATGATTGTAACCCCCGCCATTTCTGCAAAACCATTATAATTTGTATAAAATGGTTCTGGTATGAGAATTTCATCTCCAACATCACAGGTAACCATGAGCGCGAAAACAATTGCCTCGCTTCCGCCTGTTGTAATGAAGATTTCATCGGGACTCACCTGAATGGAAAACCTCTCAAAGTATTCGGCTATGGTTGTTCTTAAATCCAAGAGCCCCTGTGAGGGACCGTATGGAAGCACATCAGATGAGAAATTCCTAATTGCATCGAAAATGGATTTCGGCGTATGAATATCGGGTTGTCCGATATTAAGGTGATATATCTCTATCCCTCTTCTTTTTGCTTCATCTGCATACGGTGTGAGCTTTCTTATGGGAGATTCCGGCATTACAATTGCCCTATTTGAAACTCTCATTCTATTATAAAGCATAGTGCTCCCCTGTCTGGAAAGTTAATGAACCACATCTATAAATCCCCCATGTAGATAAAAGAAAACCTGTCTCCTCGTAGAATATCTTTTGCAAGGTCGTTCACCTGACTTGTTTTTACTTTATTAATCGAAGTGATAATTTCATCGATCGTTGTTACCTTTCTCCTGTAGATCTCACTCCTGCCAAGCCGGACCATCCTGTTGAACGTGCTCTCCTGTCCCATCAATAATTTTGCTTTCAGTCTGACTTTTGCTTCTCTCACAGCCTTTTGGCTAACACCTTTCTTTTTTAGCTTTCTCAATTCCTTTAGTACGGTCTCCTGTGCCTTTTTAATTTTTGTTTTATCACACGCAAGATAGATACCAAATATGCCAGCATCAGAATAGAAATCTGCAAATGAAAAAATTTCATATACCAGTGCTTTTTCCTCTCTTACCTTAACAAAAAGAATTGAGCTCATTCCATCTCCCAGTATTATATCAAGGACAAGGAGAGGGTATCGAAGGGGGTCAGTATAATTGAATGTTGGAGTAACAATGATAAGATGAGACTGAAGAAGCCCTTTCTTTCTGTATGTATAGGTCGTCGGTGAATAATGAAACGGAGCAGCAGTAAAGAGCATTTCGTGAGAATACCGGTACTGTGGTTTACAGTATCGTTTAACATGTTCTACAAGGTCGTTATGTTTCAGGTATCCACTTGCTGTTACAACGATTCTTTCTGGAACGTACCATTTTTTGAAGAATGAAATCACTCGCTTTCTCGTGATACCTGCAATATCACCTTTTTTGCCTACAATTGAATGAGCAAGGGGATGACGATTAAATACCTTCTTGAAGAGCAGGTCGAAAACAAACTTCTCTGGTGTATCTATGGTACTTTGTATCTCTTCAATTACAACACCTATTTCCTTCTTCAACTCCTCTCTTGGAAAACGTGGATTCGTTACGAGATCTGAGATAACATCCGTTGAAAGCCTTAAATGACTTGCCAGTCCTCTCGAATAATAGCACGATATCTCTTTCGAAGTAAAAGCATCAATCGATGCACCTTTGCTTTCAAGGGCTCTTGCAATTTCCGTGACACTCCGCTTCTTTGTTCCCTTAAAAAGCGTGTGTTCCAAAAAATGCGCAGTACCCTTTTCCTCTTTTCGTTCGTTTCTGGATCCAACAACAATCCAAAAACCTACCGAGATGGAACGAACACTCTCAATGCCTTCGCTTATTACTGTTATTCCATTTTCGACTTTGCTTTTTTTGATATTCACCATTTGATTTCGTATCTCTGCCATTCATTTTTCCTCTGTCTGGTGGGGGCATGGTTGCCTTCCGTGATAGATTTATCCTCCCGAGATCATCAATTTCTTTAACTTTAACGGTTATCTCATCACCAACCTTAACCTCATCTTCAACTTTTGCAACCCTGTGGTGTGCTAATTGAGATATATGAACAAGCCCCTCTTTGCCAGGCGTGATTTCCACAAAAGCCCCAAAATTGGTGATCCTTGTGACCCTACCAGTCATAACCGTCCCAACAATTACTTCCTGAATGATAGCT
>SOKD01000100.1 GCA_004376305.1 Candidatus Cloacimonadota bacterium
AGCTGCTGGTCCAGCGTATCCGGAAAGAGACGGATATATCCATCCTGGAACTCCCACACATCATCCTTCCAAACAGCAAGTTTTGCATCTATCCGTTTCTCAATTTTATGCTCTTTATTAAACTTCAGGACACTCACCATTTTCATAACCTGCTTATTGCCATCATAGGTTCTTATTGAATACGTATAACCATTCATTCCAAGATATTTTAGATTATTCTGCATTCTATAATTAATTGCAGGAAGTTTGTTAATTTTTATTCTCTTATGGTTTCTTACTTTTTCGTTTGCATAGGGAACCACTGTTTCGTTGATGAGAATGACAAATAAACTCATTGCAAAACCAGCCAGAATGTACGTGGTAAAAATCCTGAATAAGCTTATCCCGTTTGTCTTCAATGCAAGAATCTCATAGTGCTTTGCCATCATCCCCAGAGAGAAAAACAAGGATAGCAGCACAGCGACAGGAAAAACCATGACTGCAATTGACGGCACCTGGTACAGGTAAAAGAGAAAAATATCGAAAATCGCAACTCTTTTTTCAATAAACTTTGAAAGATCATCAAAAAGATCTACGATAACAAAAACGAAAATGAAAGCAACCAGAATAAAAACCAGAGCTTTGAGAAAATCCCTCAGTAAATATTTATCAAGTACTTTCATTGTTTTTTTTTCTGCTTTTTCGAAATATCATAGTGAACCATTGGAAGCTGTTTTCATAAACAATCTTGTGAGTAAGTATCATTCCAACAACAAAGAAGAGCATATTGGGCAGCCACATCGCCCAGAATGGCGACATAAATCCCCTGTCTGCAAGCTCTTCCCCACCAACAAGAAATATGTAGTAAATAACAAAAAACATAATGCTCACTGCGGTTGCAACCGCAACACCACCTTTTCTCGTTTTGATGCCAAGAGGAACCCCAAGAAAAAGGAAAACAACACTTGCAAATGGGATAGAGTATTTCTTCTGGATTTCAACAGCATACCTGCTTATTTCCTTTCGCTTTATTTTAATTCTTCTTTCGATATCTCTACTTCCCAAACCCTCTTCTTTTTTGAGTTTTTTTATCTCACCCTCAATCTCCCCTATCCTCCTTTTCATCTGATGTGCGCTCATTTCCCGGTCACTTCTGAATTTTCGCTCCTTCTCAACAAACTCATCATCAATAGGAAATGCCAGGGTATGCTTCTTGAAAGAGAGTTTCCTGTAATGGAGAGGTTCTTTCGGATCCATTTCATGCATCTCTCCATCCAGAAGTGTCAACACGACAACACCCTTTCCCGTGGTCATTTGACCACTATCGGAAACAACCACCTTGGTGACCTGTCCTTTTTTGCTTTCATAAATCAGCACATCATACAGGAGCGATGTTTTCTCGTCAATCCTGCGTATGTAAATATCATACCCCTTGAACGGACTGGTAAAAATCCCTTCTTTCAACCGCAATATGGGTTTCTTCTCGTTTATGTCAATCAATAGATTCTTAACCGTGTGATTTGCTTCTGGAAGTATATGATTGTTGAAGTATACCATTCCCATGCTGAGGAGAATTACAGCACAAAGAACCGGCAGGATGAGCTTATAAAGGTTTACTCCACCTGATTTTATTGCAATAATTTCAAGATCCTGACTTGACTTGCCAAAAACAGTAATGACCGCAACCAGAACACCCATGGGGACAGTAAGAGCAATAATGAAGGGAAGACTGAGAACAAAAACCTTAAGCACAATGTACACACTGAGCCCCTTGCCCACTATGTTGTAAACGAGTTCAAAAATCCTGTTCATAATTAGAATAAAGGTAAGAACAATGAGCGCCAGAAAAAATGGCAAAATATGCTCCTTGATAAAATAACGATACAGTATAGCCATGTGAGGAGTATAGCAATCACTACCTTTCATGTCAACAGCTTTCTAAATTCCGCCTTATGATTGAATTCCTATGGATCCTTATGGAACGTTCCACTCTCCCTGTCGTTTAAAAATTACATACGCAATGAAAGCACTCTTTTAAAACAAAAAAAAGATTGCTCGTAAATCATTATAATTTTCACCTTAATACAAAAAAGAAACATTTTTTTTCTTGATTTTATGCATTTTTATGCTATATTCGGTCACAAACGTAAGGAACGCCCATTAATGAAAAGAATATTCATTATCTGTGTATCTTTTCTCTCTATAGTCCCCTGCCTGTCTTTCTCACAGGAGAGCAGCCCTGATTCTATGCGAGCGGATTCCTTTCTGGTGTTTCTCATGGAGGAGGATTTTTCAAAAATTTACTTCTTGAAT
>SOKD01000081.1 GCA_004376305.1 Candidatus Cloacimonadota bacterium
ATAAATCAACGAATCGTCCACTCAAGCAGCTCGTTGAAGCAACGAGAAAAATTGCAAAAGGAGACCTTCATTATAGAATTCCTGTTACAAGACAAGATGAGATCGGAGAACTTGCATATTCATTCAACAATATGACTGAGAGTCTTAGAAAATCTATCGAGGAGAGAGAACAATGGAACCAAGAATTGGACAAGAAAGTGAAAGATGCAACAAAAGAGCTTGAATCTGCTCATAACGCGTGCAAGGTATCAAATATACGCTTGAAGGAGATGAACGAGGAAAAATCAGAGGCAGTCATGACGGTTGCTCACGAGTTAAAAGCACCCCTTTCTTCAATCTGGACACTCCTCAAAGTAACTCTCGATGGATACATCGAATCTCCTCAAAAAAGAAGAGAGATAATTGAAAGAGCAGAAAAGAGAACCAAACAACTTGTATCTCTGGTAAAGAATCTTCTTGACTTTTCCCGCATTGAAAGTGGAAAAGTAGAGGTTGAAATGAAACCTCTTAGAATAGATGTTATTATTGAAAGAATCGTTAGTCTTCTTCGTGCTTCAGCAGAAGAGAAAGGGGTGGACATAAAGTTCATTAAACCCAAAAAATCACCAATGGTGATGGGAAACGAGGAGTATTTGGATAGACTTTTCACGAATCTTGTAAGCAATGCGATAAAATACAATAAGCCCAATGGTTCAATTATCGTGAAGGAAGAATCGCTTGGAGAAAATGTACGAGTAATTGTTACCGATACAGGTGTGGGTATTCCTCAGTCAGACTTACCGAATGTTTTTAATATTCTCTATAGAGGAAGGTATGCAAAGGGGAAAGAAAGCGATGGTGTTGGACTTGGACTTTCAATTGCAAAAAGAATTATTGAGCTCCACAAGGGGAAGATACGGGTAGAGAGCGAGGAAGCAAAGGGAAGTTCGTTCTTTGTCCTTCTCCCTCAGACTTTAGATGAGTAACGAAAATGAAATATAAACTATCAAACAGTATTGTTGCATCTGAGTTTACTCGAGAGGTTTCGAGAAGAAGTAAGGAAAACATTCTCAACTGCTATCAATGTGGTAAGTGCTCTGCCGGATGTCCTGTCAATTATAAAATGGATTATCAACCATCAGAGATAATGAGAATGCTCCAATTGGGGATGGTGGATCAGATACTAAACAGTAAGACTATTTGGCTGTGCATTTCCTGTGAGACATGTACAACCAGGTGTCCCCGAGAGAATGATCCAGCTCGAGTGATGGACACCCTTCGGTCGATTTATCTTGACGAGTCAAGGAAAAGGAAGGTGAAACAATCCAACTTCTTCATGAGATTGTGGCAACATGGATTAAAAGACGCTCTGAATCTTGGTAGCAGGTGGGATGTAATAACATTTAATGCCGTATTTCTGGAAAATGTAAAAAGGCATGGAAGGTCGTTCGAAGCTCCCCTTATTGGTGGTTTTAACATGGGAACATTTTACTTTTTAAGGAATGTACTTAAAGCGCCAGTGATGCTCTTTAAGAGAAAATTACATTTCCTTCCAAAACGAATCAAAGGGACAGAGAAGATCAGAGAGATGTGTGAGAAAATCGAGGAGATGAAGGAGAGAGATTCATGAATTCAAAACGCTTTGCATACTATCCGGGCTGTTCTCTCGAAGGTTCTGCGCAAGAATTTGATATTTCCATTAGAGCAGTTTTTAACCGTCTTGGGATTGAACTCGTGGAGATTGAGGATTGGCACTGTTGCGGAGCCACATCAGGTCATATGACAGACGAACTTCTCTCTGTGGCACTCCCCGTTTACAATATACTCTGGGCGCAGAGGATGGGACTTGATATTATCGCTCCCTGTGCTGCTTGTTTTAGCGTGTCAAAAACTGCGGATTGGCGGATAAAGAATGAGAATGGCATAAAGGAAAAAATAGAGATACTTACTGGAGAAGAATACACTGGTGCGGTGAATATTTACCATTCTCTTGAGGTTCTCGTCAAGGGTCTGGGAGCTGAGAATCTGAAAAAAATGCGAAAAATTGAACTTAAAGAGTTGAGGATAATGCCGTACTATGGCTGTCTCCTTGTGAGACCACCGGAGATCAAAAACTTTGATGATGCCGAGGATCCGAAAATGTTTGAAGAGCTCATTACCATTATGGGCGGAGAACCTGTAAAAACGAGGTACAGGACCGCGTGTTGTGGAGGAAGTAGGGCCATAACATCACCGGATATCGCGCAAAAGTTATCGTTCGATATTCTCAAGAACGCAAAAGAACACGGGGTAGAATGCATTGCCG
>SOKD01000299.1 GCA_004376305.1 Candidatus Cloacimonadota bacterium
TCATTAGCTAAAACTACAGGAATAGAGTGTTTCAACATTTCTCTTGCCAAAAATAAGGTATTAAAGATTAATTATATCACAGAACAACTGGGAGGAGACCGGCTCGCCAATGCGGTTGCGGCTTACCGGTGCTACGGAGGACCATGCCTTGTAATTGACTTTGGAACTGCAACAACGTACAATAGTGTGCTTGCCGATGGAACCTTTGATGGCGGAATAATTGCGCCTGGCATCAAGACCTCTATCGAATTTCTCATCGAGCATTCAGGTCTTCTATCAGAAATACCTCTCAAACACCCAGAAACATTCATGGGACATACTTCAGAAGAAGCGCTCATTTCCGGTTACTATTACACATTTATTGGACAGGTAAAGGAAATTATGGAAAATCTGAAGAGGAGCCTGGATAGTGATTATCTTACGATAGGAACCGGTGGTTTGGTGGATTTTGCAGCGCAGGTATTTCCTCAGATTGTCGCTGATAAAGACCTCACCCTTGTGGGAATAAAAATGATCTATGATGAGAATAGACCGGTAACGAAAACAAAGAACATGAAGTGACATGAATACTCGTTTCAAGAAAACAGTAGTTTCAAAGAGTCCGCAGGAGACGATGAAAATAGGAGAGGAGGTTGCACATATCCTCATGAAAGGTGATGTTGTTGCTTTCTTTGGTGAACTGGGAAGTGGGAAAACGACAATGATTAAGGGAATTTGTAAGGGACTTGGCTTGCCGCAGGTTGTGAAAAGTCCCAGTTTTGTTTTCTTGAGAATATATGAAAATGGTACAACAGTATACCATTTTGACTTTTATCGCATGAAGAAAAAGGAAGAGTTGGTAAATACGGGTTACGATGAGTTTTTTTACAACCAGGGGATTGGACTTCTTGAATGGGCAGACAGGGTGCGGGGATTTCTGCCAGAATCGAGGTTTGAAATTGTTATGAAGGTTTTAAGTGAAACTGAAAGAGAAATACAGATATCGCATACGATGGATGAGATAAGGGAAAGAACACAGAAGAAACGCGCTGATAAAATGGATAAATAAAAAATAGTCAGGTAATGAAGGCTTTATATGTATGTAGTAGGTATCGATACGACAACAAGAAACTTCTGTATAGCACTTGTTAATGATCGCAGGGTTCTTGGCAGAATGATTGTTACAGGGAAAGGATTTCATTCAGAGGAGTGCATTGTCTATTTGCAGGATCTTCTAAAAGAGCATGCATTATCGAATCAGGACATTGGAGGTTATGCAATTTCCATTGGTCCAGGTTCCCTCACCGGTGTTCGGGTAGGGCTTGCTTTCCTGAAAGGTATTGGTTTTGCAGAAGGCAAACCCGTGATACCGGTAGAAACGCTTCTGGCTATTGGTTATGAATTTCGCGGCTCGGAGAAACTTATCTGTCCTGTACTTGAAACAAGAAGAAACCGTGTGTTTACAGCACTATACCAGTTCACCGATAGCGGTCAGAGGACAATCGTGGAACAGTCCTGCTCAGAGATAAGAGTATTATTGGAGAAACTCCCGGGAAAAGAGATACTCTTTATCGGCAGTGGTGCACGTATCTACAGGGATGTGATTGTTCAGCAATGTGGGAAAGGAGCGCATTTTTCTGCCATCGAACTAACACATCCTGACCCGGCTCTCGTGGCTTTCATTGGACTGGAGAGAATGATAAAGGGCACAGTTCCTGAGTTGGAGGCGGTTGAACCTATTTATCTGTGAGCCCTATTATGAACTCTCACGTATCACTTCGGGATTGCTTCATTTATGACTATGAAAATGTACTCGTCCATTACATCATGTAAACATTTACCTGGATATCGATGTAATGGGAGAAGCAATGATATTATTGTTTTCCATTTGGGATAACATGAGTTATGCAATAAGGATTAATGCGAATATATGTTCACGTTTGATAGGATAAAACCAGAGATTGAAGAAGTTATACAGGAGCGGGAAGTTTCGAAAGAATCGCTCAGAAATATTTTCTTTTACAATCTTCTGGAATTGGAAAGATTGCGAGAACACGAGCAGGACCTTGACTCTGATATTAATTATGAAAAGGACCTTTTTGTACTTATGGGACTTGGTGACAGGAAGGAACATACGGGTCAGAGCATACGAAAAAAAGAGGAAAGCACGAAGAAGATCTTGCCGACTCTGATGAAAATAATTCTCGATGAATATTTGGCAAAGAAGATAATTGATAAATGGGATGAACTTGTTTTGTACAATGAAAGTGAATTGCTTCATTATCTTTCAGGAAAAATAAAAT
>SOKD01000353.1 GCA_004376305.1 Candidatus Cloacimonadota bacterium
GACACAACTGTGTCACCCTTTTTTATACACAACTGTATCTGTTTTTTCCATTTTTTCCTTCTTTTCCTTTTTTTCCTTTTTCGGTTTTTCTTGTTCCTTCTTCTCCGTTTTTCTCTTCCTTCGTAATCTTGGTATTCTTGCTTTTACTTTCTCTTTTGCTTTCCTCTCCTGCTTCTTTTCCGAGAAAATAAATTCAATGAGCGACATATCAGCGCCATCACCCTTCCGTATCCCTGTTTTAATCAATCGTATATTTCCACTTTTTCTATCGGTCAGTTGCGGCATAACTTCGGAGAAGAACCTTTTTACTACCTTTTTGTCACCCGTATGTTTGAAAACATACCGGTGAGCATTCATATTATTCTTTCTGGCAAAAGTAATAAGTCGCTCCGCCAACTTTTTCGTCTCCTTTGCTTTTACAGACGTTGTAATAATTGATTTCTTGAGAATAAGCGACTTCACAAGATTCCGAAGCAACGCTTCTCGGTGCGCTTTATTCCTGTTTAGTTTCTTTGTCTTAATCCTATGCCGCATCAATACCCCCGATTACTTCTTCTTATCCTTTTTTTTCGGTTTTCCTTCTTTTCCTTTTTTCGTCAAGAGATGCTCAGAATCCTCTTCCTCAACCGCAACATGCTTGATATACTTACTGATATCCATACCAAAATTAATATCATAGCTCTTGAGAATCTTGTTCATCTCTGCAAGCGATTTCTTACCAAAATTCCTATACTTCAGCATTTCAGCTTCTGATTTTTTTACGAGGTCACCCAATGTCTTGATGTGAGCCTGTTTCATTACATTATTCGATCTTACAGAGAGTTCCAATTCACTCACTTCGATATTCAGTTTCCTCCTGATTTCCTGAAGTTCCTTATCTACCTCCTCTGTCTCTATGATCTCAGGCTCTTCTTCAAATTGTATAAGCAGGTTGATATGGTCTCTTAATATCTTTGCAGACAATGCAATTGCTTCATCCGGTTTAATCGTTCCATCAGTCCACACATCGATAGACAGTTTCTCGTAATCTGTTTTTTGACCAACTCTTGTTGTTTCAATCTTGTAGTTAACCTTGGTAACTGGTGAGAAAATAGCATCAAGAAAGACAGTCCCGATTGGCGCATTCGTTGTTTTAAAAGTCTCAGCTGGAACAAAACCCTTTCCAATATCAGCCACCATATCAAATTTTATCTCGCCCCCTTTCTCGGTAATTGTTGCAATGTGCTGGTCTGGATTCGATACTATAATACCCTCAGTCGTTTTTATTATGCCCGCAGTAATCTGACCCGGCTTTTTCACATGCAAATGCAGCTGTTTTTGCTTTCCATCCCTGATCTGGACGCGTACCTTTTTAAGATTGAGGATTATTTCGGTCATATCTTCCCGGACCCCGGGCAAAACCGAAAACTCCTGAAAAACACCCTCAGCCTTTACCGAAATTATTGCAGCTCCCTGAATAGAAGAAAGAAGTATTCTCCGCAGGCTATTTGCAATTGTTATGCCAAATCCACGTTCAAGAGGAGCAAGAAGAAATCTTCCATGCTTCTCTTCAAGCATATCGATCTTTAATTCTTTAGGCATTTTGAGTGACAATAACTTCATCAGAATGACTCCTTATTTTGAATAGAATTCAACAATGAGCTGCTCCTGAATCGGAAACTGAACATCATTCCTCGATGGCAGATCAATTACTTCTCCTGAGAATTTTTTTGCGTCAACGGAAAGCCATCGTGGAATTCCTGATTTTACTTTTTCTTCGATTGATTCTTTAATGCTCTTATTATTTCTGCTTTTTTCCCTGACCGAAATGACATCTCCAACCTTAACCAGAAAGGATGGAATGTTAACCTTTTTACCATTTACTTCAATATGTGAATATCCTACGATATGTCTCGCTTCCGCCCTTGAACGCGCAAAACCAATGCTGAAGACCACGCTATCAAGTCGACGCTCAAGCAAAGTCAGCAGTATTTCTCCGGTCACACCCTGTTTCCTCTCTGCCATTTTAAAGTATTTCTTAAATTGTTTCTCCAGTATCCCATAAAACCTTTTCGCCTTCTGTTTTTCTCTCAACATTATGTTATATGCAGATTCCTTCCTTGAGAACCTTCTTGAAAATCCACCTGGGGGTGCAAATTTTTTCTCAGGAGCAAGTGCACATTTATCACCCATGCACCGTGTTCCCTTCAAGAAGAGCTTTTGCTTCTCTCTCCGACACAACTTACAGACTGCACCCAAATACCTTGCCATATGTTTTCCCCCTCTGTATCAAACCCTTCG
>SOKD01000340.1 GCA_004376305.1 Candidatus Cloacimonadota bacterium
AGCAACCGGAAAGATACGACCGGATGAAAGACTCTTATACTATTTAAAGAGGATTTTGTATTTGAGGAGAACAATACACCATCGGGATTAGAAATCCCTCCTACCCGATAATGATATCGAGCGAATTTTTGCTTTCTTTAATGTTCAAATTATTGAGTGTCTTTCAGATTACTTCCAGCGGCATCCTGATTTCCATTGGCGACTCTCCCCATTCTTTCCACGACGATGTTTCATTTCCATCATACATTTAGAACGAGACTGGCAGACCCTGATTGCTTTATCAACAGCTCGGCATTCATGTTCAGAAATCCGTGGTTTCATCTGGTTGAGTATATCTTCTGTGTAGTTGTTAAAATGATCAAGATGAGCCAGGAAGAGATTGAACTCATTTTCATCGATTGTCTGGGCTTCATCAAGGGCGAGTGCTGTTTCCCTTAACAAAGCTTTCAGAGCGTATTCGTCGAGCGTACCTCTTTTCTCCAGTACTTTTAACAGTTCATAAAGACGTCTATCTGCAAATGCAAGGCGGAGTTCGGCCCGTCCTTCAGTATTTCTCGTTAACGTAAATTTGACACGTTCAGTTGTTGTTTTGATGGGATACAAAATGTCACCCGGTATACTGCGACTTGAAACCATTCCCATGCTCCACACTGCAACAATTGCGATGAGCATAGTTGCAAGTGATTTTACCAGCACAGGTTTACTGAGGAATGGTCTGCTGAAGAACTTTCCCAGAACTGGTTCTTGTTCACTCTGTTCAACAACCGCTTCACCGATTTTCATCAACATTACATTTATGGCTTCTTTTCTCGGTTCAGGTTTGGGAATCTCATCTATCTCTAATGCCAACTTGAGCAAGGGTTCAAGCTCTTGAGTATGCTCAGGATACAAGAGGAGGCAGTATTCGATGCTCTTGCCTTTTTTAATTGCGTTTAGACATGAATCCAGGATTTCTTCTAACCTTTTTGCCATTTATCCCTCGCTTTGCAATGTGTTTTTAAGATTATTTAAAGCCCTGAACTGTAATGCCTTTACGGCACCGATAGATTTACTGAGAATCTCTGCAATTTCTTTGTTACTGTATCCTTCCAAGAATTTTAACACTATCGTTTGTCGTTGCTCATCGGGTAATTTGCTCATTGCTTTGTTGAGTGTTTGATGTCGAAGGATGCTCTCTGCTATGTCTTCTTTATCTTCGATATGTTCGTTGTAATCTTCAACAAGGGACACCTCTTTTTGTCGTCCCTTCTTGCGATAGTAATCAACAACAAGGTTGCTTGCAATACGATACAGCCACGCATTGAATGAACCTTTTTGTTTTTTAAGTGATTTTACCATTCTGACAAAAACCTCACTTGTTAAATCTTCCGCATCCTCACGATTATTGACTTTATAAAGAAGGTGTCGGTATATTTTCGGATAGAAGTATGTACTGAGTTTCGATAGTGCTTCCAATTTCTGATTTTTCGCCTCCTGTACCAGAGTTGCAATCTCTGCATTATTCATGTCTCTATCTTTATAGACGTTCATTGGTATCCAATCGTTGCGGTGTTTCTTGCTTTTTCCCCTGAAAGTGAATGAGAGCCAGCCAGAATGCGCCTATGAGAATTATGAGTCCTCCGAGTAGTTCTTTGTGTACCGGTATTTTCCCAAGGAAGAAATATGCCAATGGTAGAACGATAAGAGGTTGTGCGTTGAGCACCATGCTGGAGCGGGAAAGACCCCAGTAACGGTATGAGCGAAAGGTAAAAAGAAAACTTGCGCAGGGACCAAGAAATGCCCCTAATATGGTACTATACCAGAAGGAAGGCGCCGCATTGAAATTGGCTTTGCCGGTACTCAATGTCCAGATAACAACTATCACTGAAGAAATACCGACTCTATAAAAGACCAGAACATTTGGATGGATTTCCGCAACTATTACCTTCGCAATGAGCATTTGCACTGTTGCAGCAAGACATGCAAGGATTGTGAGTATTATTCCCGTACGCACCATATCCCATCTCCCTATTGCGCTTACACATCCTCCGATGACCATGATTGCTATTGGCGCAAGTTCAATTGCTCTAAATTTTTCATGCAGAAAGATCGTACTGGCAATTATCATGAGCACCGGAAAAAAACGCCATATAAACGAGGCAAACGACGGATCCAGGAGGGCAAGCCCAGCCCAGCCCAAAAGCATCCCAGCGCCTGTTGATAATCCTAACAAAACCACCATAACTATTGAAGAAGTTGGAATTGCCAGATCCTTCCAGTGACCTGTTCCGCCTACAA
>SOKD01000104.1 GCA_004376305.1 Candidatus Cloacimonadota bacterium
ATGAAAATAGAAACATTGAAAAAAGGATTCGAATTAAACGAAAGGCGAGAGGAGCTTAATAGGGAAATCATCTTGATTCGCGATGCTCAAGAAATTGAGAAGAAAGCCGGTATCAAGCTTAGTGTTACGCATATAAATGGTGGGAAACTATTTACCATTAAAAATATGGAAGTAAAAGAACAGATGCTTGATCACTTCCTAAAGATCATGTTGAAGAAATTATCCGATGTTGAACTTGCAATAGCAGAACTACAAGATGAGCCTATATCATAAATACCGACCAACCGAACTTACATCTATTGTAGGAAACCAGGGAGTTGTTGAATCCTTATCCGGCATGTTAAAGAAAGACACTCCACACGTCTTTCTTTTGACAGGACCTACTGGCTGTGGTAAAACAACAATAGGGAGAATCATAGCAACCGAACTGGGAGCTGTGGGATCTGATTTTGCTGAAATGGATACTGCTGATTTTCGTGGAATAGATACTATCCGAAAAATCCGGGAAACAGCTCATTTTAGCCCGCTTAATAGCACATGTCGTGTTTGGTTAATGGATGAGTGTCATAAGTTAACAGGAGATGCCCAGAGTGCTTTATTAAAGATTCTGGAAGACACTCCCAAGCATGTGTATTTTATTCTCTGCACCACTGATCCGCAAAAACTACTTCCAACAATAAAAGGCAGATGCTCTTTATTTGAAATGGCCCCACTGGAAGAGAAAGAAATGTTTTCCTTATTACGAAAAGTAATTAAAGCAGAAGATGAGGTGTTGGAAAAAGTCGTGTATGATCAAATCATACAAGATAGCTTCGGTCATCCTCGAAACGCTCTGCAGATACTTGATAAGGTCTTGCGGGTAGATCCTGAAAATAGATTAGCAGTAGCAACCAAAGCTGCAGAGAATCAATCCCAGTCAATTGAATTGTGTAGAATTTTATTGAAAGGTGGAGGATGGAAGCGTGTTCGAGAAATACTAAAAGGATTAAAAAATGAAGATCCAGAATCAATTCGGCGCCATGTTTTAGGATATTGTCAATCTGTATTATTGAATGGAGATGCTGACAATGCCGGATTGGTTATGGAAGAAATGATTGAACCGTTTTACAATACCGGATTTCCAGGATTAGTTTTTGCCTGTTATTCGATTGTAAAAGGTTGATGTTTTTAGAGGAGTGGGTGCTTGTTGTGGGTTCAAGTTTTGGAGCGCGTGGTGTTGCAAATACACGCGTCCCACTCCTCTTCCGTTCTTTGAAGACCTGAAGTGCAACCGATAAAGAAACATGAAGTTGATAGGCGTATTGTTTACAGGGAACACCTTGACCTTGACATATGAAATAGGATGTTGGGTATCACTGAAGCTCCATTGAGAGCAACAAAAGAGGACGAGCGCTTATTAACCGGCGTCCACAACAGCCGGATCGGCAATGCCCAGAATAGTCCTCAGTGATGCGGGGATTGTATCACTATTCTGAGGCGGGGAGATAAAGTCAAATCGTAGTGGTTTGTCCTCCCTGCTTTTTATGAAATTAATAACTTGAAAATATGACCAAACAAGAACACCTATTAGTATGCCTCTCAGAAGAATGTAATGAAGTAATTCACGCTGTGAGCAAAACACTCCGCTTCGGTCCTGATGAAATATGGCCTAAGATGGAACAAACCAATATTGAACGAGTCCGGATTGAATTAAATGATCTGATGGCTGTGGTAACGATGTTGGAAGGGGAAGGATTCAATTTGACCCGGACTGCCGGTGAAATGGTAGCCAAACAAAAGAAAGTTGAGAAGTACATCGAATATGCTAAAACATTAGGAACCTTAAAAGATTGATATGAACTACGAACAGGACATAATTATTGATGAATCCGCTCTTGATATAGAATGGATTGATCAGGCTTCTTTGGCTCTCAAATACGGACGCCATTGGGCTGTCTGTCGGCAAGAGTTACAACAGGCCGAAGAGAACATCAAACTGGTGCGGGCTGAACTTGTAAAAGAAGCTTTTGCAGATGCTGAAGAAATCTTCGGGAATCCAAAACCCACAGCCCCCGCCATAGAGTCTTATTACAGAACCCACCACAAGCACATACAAGCAAAGAAAGACTGGGTGGAAGCTCAGTTTGAATCGAATGTAGCAGAGATCGCCTACAAGGAAATCAGCTATGCCCGTAAATCAGCCCTGGAGAATCTTGTGAAACTCCACGGACAACAATACTTCGCCGGACCATCTGTGCCTCGGAATATCGAAGAAGAAGT
>SOKD01000252.1 GCA_004376305.1 Candidatus Cloacimonadota bacterium
CTTTCATTGCCTCATCATCCCTTCACCAAATACTAACAATTGCTCATGAAAAATTCAGAGAACCACACTCTTTTTATTGGAGCTTTAAAAAACCGGGCAAAGGGCAAACTTTTTTTCCGCCGGAAACAATCAAAAAGCAAAACAGTACCTTAAAAGGACGCAGCGTATTCTATCAACAATTTGTGAGCAACTGTGATAGCAAAAATATGCACCTATCTTGTTCGACTTGAATGGAAGAACTGCAATCACAAGGGATAAACTCCTTGATATTTCAAAGAAAATACGATATAAATAAATCATAATTATGAATTGTCCTCAATGTGGATTTGAAAATCCGGAAGGAGCTAAATTCTGCAATCAGTGTGCAACGCAACTGGTAGTTGCGAAAGATACACGCCTGGAACTCGTGCAAAGTACGCTTCCGGAAACAATGAAAGACAAGATTCTCTCAACAAAGATTGGCGGAGAGCGGAAGAATGTTACCGTCCTCTTCGCCGATGTCTCTGGATTTACCAAACTGTCCGAGAAACTTGATCCTGAGGAAATCACCGATATTATCAATAAACTTTTTAAGGTGTTGATTAAAATTGTTTATGAATATGAAGGTACGATAGATAAGCTCATTGGTGACTGTATTATGGCGCTCTTTGGTGCTCCAATAGCTCATGAGGACGACCCGGAGCGCGCTGCCCACGCTGCCCTGGATATTCTCTATGCAATGGATAGATTTAATGAGAAGCAAGGCACCAATCTTTCTATTCATATGGGTATAAACTCAGGTCTTGTTATTGTCGGTGGTGTTGGCTCAGATTTAAAAATGGATTATACCGTCATGGGAGATACGGTAAACCTTGCTGAGCGCTTAATGGAAACAGCCAAGGATGAGATACTGGCAAGCGAATCCGTTTATAAAAAGGCATCTTACCTGTTTGAGATGTCCGCACTCAAACCAGTTGCTCTCAAAGGCAAAGCCAAAAATGTTACTCCTTACCGCATCATAGCAAAGAAAGAAACACCAAAGAGCAAACGGGGAATCCCCGGGCTTGTTTCGCCTCTTGTGGGAAGGAACAATGAATTCAAAACCTTGAAATCCGCAGTCGATATGCTTCAAAAGGGATATGCAATTGCAATTTCCGTTATCGGCGAAACGGGGCTTGGAAAATCTCGGCTCATTCACGAATTAAAGGAATACGCTGAAGGGAAAGTGATATGGTTAAGTGGAAGAGCCTTCTCATACGGGAAGCATTTCCCCTTTCGCATTTTTCAGGAGCAAATCCGCTCATACCTCTCAATAAGCGAATTTGACGCTAAATCAAATGCAGGTGAAAAATTACAACAAAAAGCACAGGTATTATTTAAAGAAAAATATGATGAGTACTTCCCGTACCTCTGCCTGTTTCTCTCTCTCAAAGTTCCCGAGCAGCTGCAGGACAAAACAAAATACCTTGATCCTAAGCAGTTAAAATTGCAAACAGCTGTGGCTGTTAAGGCTCTCTTTAAGCACATAGCAGAGGAAAAACCCTTACTGCTCAATTTCGAAGACATGCATCTCATCGACGAAGAATCGCAGCAACTCGTTACATTTCTATTGGATGGCTTGAAGGATACTCCTGTTCTTTTTCTTTTCGAGACACGCCCCGAAGAGGAAACGGGAATTTACAGAATTAAAGACAGCGTGCAGAATCTCTACAAAAAGAGATATTTAGAGATTCGATTGGAACCTCTCAAACAAAAAGATGCAAAAGAGCTTGTGGAAAATTTGCTTCAGATACCAGACTTTCCTGCACACATTTCATCTCTTATACTTGAAAAATCTGAGGGTAATCCTTTCTACATTGAAGAAATTATAGGAACATTCATCGATGCAGGAATTGTGCAAACAAAAGAAGACCGTTTACACGTTGTTTCTGATATTTCCACTTTCGAAATTCCTGATACGGTAGAAGCAGTTGTACAAGCGAGGATAGACCGACTCCCTCTGGAGGCAAAAGAACTGCTCGGAAAGGCTTCAGTAATCGGAAGAATCTTTCCATACAAGGTGTTATCGCGCATAGACGGTGAAGCAAATATGCAATCACTTATCACTATCCTGGAAAACCGGCAATTCATCATGAAGTTGCATCCTCCAAGCGAAGACCTGCAGGATACAAAATTCACCTTCAAACACATTTTAACAAGAGATATCTGCTATAAGGGATTGCTTAAAAAGAAAAGAAGAAATATCCATAAGAAGGTAGCACAGTGCATGGAATTGATATACAAAGAGAAAATAGAGGACTACTTTGAAATTCTTGCCTTTCATTATTATAATGCGGAGAATCTGGAAACGGCTTTTTACTACTACGAAAAATCGGGTGATATTGAAAAAGAGTCTTATCGGAATGACGCCGCTATTGATAGTTATTCTTATGCAATTAAAATTCACGAGGGACTTTTCCCTGAAGGAGAAGAAGAGAAAAGGGCGCACTTGCTTATCAAACGCGGTGATGTAAGGGAGTTGCAGGCTGATTATGATAATGCCTTAAAGGATTATGAAATGGCGCTTGACCGTTACACTGAAACCAAGAAGAAAGCAGAAGTAAAAAGTAAAATCGGTAGCATCTATTACAATAAAAGTGAGTACGAAACTGCAATATCTCATTACAGACAGGCTGTTGAATTGCTCAGGAAAGGCGTCGCATCTCCCCTGCTCTCGGAAATACTCATAGATTACGCCCAGCTCCTGTCAGTGGGAAAAAGTGACCACGAAGCTGCAGAGAAAACTGTCGAGCAAGCATTTCAAATAATCGATAAAAAGAAAGAACCAAGTATCTATGCACATGGACTCAATATCCTCGGTAGTCTTTACTATAGAACGGGTGATTATGATAAGTCCCTTGAATATCGACAGAAGGCTCTATCTCTCTGGAAGGCACTCAATGATAAAAGGGGAATTGCAAACGGATATACAAATGTTGGTGCTGTTTACTACCGCAAAGGTCAACTGGATAAGGCACTGGAATTTTACCAGCAGTCTCTTGAAATTACAGAAGAAATTGGATACAAAAGGGGAATCGCCCAGGCGTGCAGGAACATAGGATTGGTCTATAAAGTGAAAGGGGTGAAAGACAGTGCATTGGAGTATTACAATAGATGCCTTTCAATCTCTGAAGAAATAGGAAACAAAGTGGGGATTGCTGCAGTATTCTTCAATATGGGGCATATCTACCTTTCAGGTGAACTGGATACAGCCCTTGCATACTACAAGAAATCCCTCGAACTATCAAAGCAAATAGGAAACAAAGGTCCCATTGGTCAGGTTTCAAACAATATCGGGATTGTATATAGATACAAGGGGGAACTCAATAGGGCACTGAAGTATTACAAACACTATCTCATCATAGCAGAAGAGATCGGTGATAAATGGGGAATTGGGGCAGCAACGGGAAATATCGGATTTGTATACTATGATAAGGGCGATCTCAAAAAAGCCATGGAATATGGCAAGAAAAGTCTCAACCTCTTTGAGAAAATTGGCTACAAAGGTGGAATCGGACTTGCTTCACAGATCATTGGAAATGTCCATCTTGATATCGGCAACATAGAAGAAGCGATGAAATACTTTAAGAAGCATTTGAGTATTTACGAAGAAATGGGTATTAAAACAGAAATCCGTCGAGCGTATCTGAGTCTTGGAAATCTTCACACTGAAATGCAGCAATTCGATAAGGCAAAGGTTTTTCTTGAAAAAGCACTCATAATTGCGGAAGAAGCAGGAGGCAAGATTGACATTTCAGAAACCTACATAACCCTTGCCGAATTACACACGGGCATGAAGCAATATGTATCTGCTATTGATTTTGCAGAAAAAGCTTTCTTCCTTGCAAAAGACACTGGAGCAAAATCGAATGAAATTCTCGCTTTAAGAGCAATTGGTATGGCGCTTACTTCAGAAAATCCTGAGAAAGCGCAGTTCTATCTGGAAGAAGCAACTGACATTGCTCTGAAGCAGAACATGAAACTCACTTATGCAAAATCGCTCCTGGAATTAGCTCGAATTCTTAAGAAGTCGATGCAGTCAAAAGAAGCAGTGGAATACCTTGAAAAGGCAGAGAAAATATTTATACAAGCGGGTGCAGAACGGTGGGTGGAGAAGGCTCAGTCCCTCCTCAAGGAGCCTGCAACTGATAACAAGGAGTGAATGGTTAATGAAACTTGACTTTCTTCTCTTTCTCTGATACAACAAATTGATATACAGATTATAGCTACTTCATTCACCGAGGAGACTATTTGAACTCATTACTGGGAACACTATTTATTATTCAATCTTTTCTATTTTTTGACTACAAAGGTATTCATGAAGTGGAATGGAAGATCCACCAGGGCGAGGTTTTCACCATTCCTTCTCCGGAAGGAGTAACATACCGAAAAGAGAGAAAAAGGGAACTCAGAAAAGATGTATATGGATACTACCCATACTGGATGGGAACTGCTTACAACAATCTTCAGTATGACCTTCTGTCACATATTGCTTACTTCTCTGTCGAACTGCATGGTGATGGAAGCCTGGGAGCAATTCCAAACCTTTCCCTTCTCCAAAATCTCAGGAATGTGGCACATTCGCATGGTGTATCAGTCCTGATTACAGCAACACAATTCGATGATATTATAATAACAAGTTTGCTTAATTCTGCTGCAGCACGATCAAATGCGGTTACCAATCTACTCAATCTTGCCCTCACTCACTCCCTTGATGGTATTTCAATTGATTTTGAATTCCCTGACAATACAGTCAAAGATAGCCTAACGGTTTTTATGACAGAATTAACGGATACGTTTCATGCGCACATACCTGTCGCACACGTGAGCATTGCTACACCTGCAGTTGATTGGGGTAATGCTTTTGATTATGATGAACTCGCACTCCATACAGATGGTTTATTTATTATGGCGTACAATTACTACTGGTCGGGTTCTTCCTATGCAGGTCCTGTATCGCCACTGCTTTCAAGCACTCTGTGGGGCACATATAGTGTTATGTGGACAATTAATAATTATATACAGTATGGCATTTACAGGGATAAATTTATTCTTGGCTGCCCTTATTACGGACTAAGGTGGCCCACAGAAAATGATAGTATAAAATCACCAACAAGAGGCGCTGGAGGTGCACTCACCTACACAAGAGCAGCAGATTCAGCTGCAGTGTATGGAAAACTCTGGGATGATACATCGAAAACCGTCTGGTATAAAAATTATATACCTGGAGACGGGTGGTACCAGAGCTGGTTTGACGATTCCTTGAGCCTCAGAATGAAATACCAGGTGCTTATTGACAGTAACCTCTGCGGTGCAGGAATCTGGGCATTAGGATATGATGGAACAAAGATCGAATTGTGGGATGCACTCAGGGATGCGTTCTATTATACCGGAATAAAAGAAATAGCAAGAAATAAATGTACTATTCTTAAAGTTTATCCTAATCCCTTCAGGGAAAAGACAGTTATAGAGTTTGGGAGTTCTGGAGTTCTGGAGCTTAACTCTCAACTCTCCAATTTTCCAACTCTTCAACTAACAATATATGATGTAAGTGGAAGGGAGGTAAGGCAATTTTTACTTTCTCCTTTTGATTTTTCACTTTCCACGACAGTGGAATGGGATGGTAAAGATAACGATGGCAAACTATTACCTTCCGGCATATACTTTTGCACTTTTACATCAGGAGAAAATAAAAAAACACAAAAGGTTCATTTCATACGATGAAAAAAGAAATAAATCAGGACTGCGTCGGATACACTCATACTTTCCTGATTCAAGAAAACCTGAAGCCGCGCAATCATGTCTATGCAGTACATCCCCATAAAGTAATGAAACAAATAAGACCGTTTTAACTAATTCAGCTCGCAATTCTCTAATGGACTATTACAGTAGCTTTAGCGAACATCTAAAACAGCGCTTTGGATTTAAGGTATACAAGGTGCCTGTTTCACTTGGTGAAACCTGTCCCAACAGAAACGCCACCAGCAAGGGATGCACATATTGTGACAATCTGGGATCTGCTTCGCCAATAATTCAGAATACTCTCACTCTCCGGAAACAAATAGAAAAAGGTGTTGAGTGGGCTACAACCAGGTTCAAAGCACGGGGATTCATTGTGTATTTTCAGCCATTCTCCAATACATTTCTCCCGCTTCGCATTCTCGATGAAGCACTGAAGCTTGCACTCAGCGTTGATCATGTCGTAGGGATTTCCATTGGTACAAGACCTGATTGTGTGCCTGAAGAAATGTTAGAACTGATTGCTTCCTATGCGCAACAAACATACCTGTGGATGGAATACGGGCTGCAATCAGCGCATTACAGAACACTCACGGCGATCAACAGGGGACATTCCCTGGCTGATTTCATCGATGCTGTTTTGAGAACAAAACGCAAAACCAACATCCACGTTTCAGCGCATACGATCATCGGACTGCCAGATGAAAATCGTAATGATATCATCGAAACTGCAAGGATTGTTGCTTCCCTTCCCCTTGACGGTATAAAAATTCACCTTCTGCATATACTGAAGGATTCAAACCTTGCAGAACAATTCCGGGCAGGCTCATTTCCCGTACTCTCAATGCACGAATATGCATCTCTTGTTGTTGACGTTATTGAGCGACTTCCCAGGACTATTCTCATCCAAAGAATCACTGGTGAAGCGGAAAAGAAACGTCTTCTTTCCCCACTGTGGTGTCTTGAAAAACAGACGGTAATCAATGCAATCCACAATGAATTTAAAAAAAGAAACACCGGTCAGGGTGTAAAATACAAATTCGGTCTTTCACTATCTGAAATGGAGAGGAGGATGCTTGAGAAAATCTCATCTAAACTGGGTTGAGTTAAGTAGGAACAATCTCCTGCACAATATCAGCACTATAAGAAATCTAATTGGAGTAAAGAGAAAATTAATGGCGGTGGTGAAATCCAATGCATATGGTCATGGCATTATTGAAACAGCGAATATATGTTTGAAGGGAGATATTGACTGGTTTGGTGTCAATTCAGTTGAAGAAGGAATACTATTAAGAGAAAACAACATAACTCTTCCCATTCTTATTCTCGGCTATGTTGCTTTACATGATCTTGAGAATGCTGCACATCATAATCTTCAAATGACTGTTTACAATATACAAACAACAAGGAAACTTGACGAGTTGGGCAAAATACTGAAGAAGGAAATTCCTATTCACATTAAAATCGAAACAGGTACAAATAGACAAGGCATCCACGGGAAACATCTGTTTAAACTATTGGATTTTATCAACCGGAGTTCCTCGATAAAACTTGAAGGTATTTCAATGCACTTCGCAAACATAGAGGATACAACGGATCATTCATACGCTCAAGTCCAACTTGATACATTCAGGAAAATTGACAAGGAATTCTTTGCGAACAGATCAACGCTCATCAGGCATGCAGCATGTACTGCTGCAATTCTACTTTTCAAAGAAACGTACTTTGAGATGGTCCGTGGAGGAATTGGCATCTATGGGCTCTGGCCATCTAAACAAACAAAACTCTCCTGTTCAATGAAGGATGAAAATATCCCGGAACTCAAACCGGTGCTTACGTGGAAAACAAAAATTGCTCAAATAAAAATTGTTCCTGATGGTTCCTACATCAGTTACGGCTGTACGTATCGAACGACACGTGATTCGAAAATAGCAGTACTCCCCGTTGGGTACTACGATGGGTATGTACGTGCTTTCTCAAACATATCACATGTTCTCATTAAAGGAAAAAGAGCACCAATCAGAGGAAGGGTGTGTATGAACATTATTCTCGCAGATGTCACAGATATTAAGAATGTACAGCTTGAAGATGAAGTTGTTCTTCTCGGAAAACAGAGAGATGAAGAAATTACTGCAGATTACCTCGCAAATCTCGCCGGAACCATAAACTACGAAATCGTCACCAATATCAACCCTTCCCTTGAGAGAAAAATTGTCTAAAAATTTAGCCACGGTTTCTGCAGAGATTATTCATTATTATTGGTGCTATGAATTAGTAAATTAACTGTGCCTAATGATTTGTATTCTGATGGGTGGGAG
>SOKD01000160.1 GCA_004376305.1 Candidatus Cloacimonadota bacterium
AAGACACATTTGAATCTGCAGGCTTGAATCGCAACCTGTTCTCAATCGCAAATATCAGGGACCAATGTTCATGGGTACACATGCAGACTAAAGAAGAAGCAACCGAAAAATCAAAGGATTTAGTCCGTATGGCGGTGGCAAAAGCACGGCTGCTTGAACCCCTTGAAAGACTGACATTCGATCTTACAAAACGTGGTCTTGTCATTGGAGGTGGTCTTGCTGGACTAACAGCTGCTTTAGGCCTTGCAGAACAAGGCTACGAAGCAGTTCTTGTAGAACGTGAAAAGGAACTGGGCGGACATTTACGGCATATTCACTATACACTTTCCGGAGATAATGTTCAGGAACTTCTAAAATCTCTTGTTCAGCAGGCAAAAGATAATAAAAATGTTACCGTTTATACAAACGCAGAAGTAACTGATATTGATGGCTTTATAGGAAACTACAAGACGAAAGTGAAGGAAAAAGAAAACGGCAAGGAACATGAAATTGAACACGGCATCGTCATTATTGCAACAGGCGGGAAGGAACATCTTCCTGCAGAGTATCTGTACGGCAAAAATGATAAAGTAATGACGCAGCATGAATTGGAAGAGAAATTGGCAGCTGATTCTGATTTGGAAGATCCTGAAAACATCATTATGATACAATGTGTTGGTTCGCGTGATGACGAGCATCCGTATTGCAGCAGGTATTGCTGTTCGCAGGCGGTAAAGAATGCTCTGAAGGTTAAAGAGAAATACCCGAAATCATCGATATATGTTCTTTTTCGGGATATTAGAACCTACGGAATTAAGGAAATATATTACAATGAGGCTCGGGAAAAGGGAATAATGTTCATTCGATATGATGAGGACTCTAAACCAAAGGTTACCTCGAATAATGCAAGAGTCAACGTATTGCTCAAGGATCCTATTCTCAAGCGTGATCTCTCGGTCGATACCGATTATCTTGTTCTCAGTACCGGAATGATCCCCCAGGGAGATAATGCTGAATTTGGGAAAATGCTCAAGGTTCCTCTTAACCAGGATGGTTTTTATCTGGAAGCGCACATGAAACTTCGCCCTGTTGATTTTGCTACTGATGGCGTATTTATGTGTGGAATCTGTCATTCTCCAAAGATGATAGACGAGACAATTGCTCAGGCAAATGCTGCTGTTTCAAGAGCATGTACGATACTCTCCAAAGATGAAATTAAGGCAGAAGGAACAATTGCCTTTGTTAACATAGATAAATGCGCTGCCTGCGGAACCTGTGAATCCGTTTGTCCATTCAGTGCCGTAAAGGTTGTTGAAAAACAAACAAAATGGGGTCTTGATAGATATGCTGAGGTTACCGAAGCGCTCTGCAAGGGTTGCGGAGCCTGTGCTTCAAGCTGCAGGATGTCAGCAATAGACATAAAAGGATTTTCCAACAAAGATATTATGGCGATGATAGATAATTTCTAAGAGGGAAAAATATGGAAGAAGGAAAAGAAAAGAAGGCTTGGGAACCGAGGATTATAGCATTTCTCTGTAACTGGTGAGCATTTGCAGCGGCAGACCTGGCAGGTGTGTCAAGGTTTCAGTATCCTCCTAATATTAAGATCATCAGAGTTCCCTGTGCTGGAAGGGTGAATCCGCTTTTTTTATTGCGAGCCCTCCAGCATGGAGCGGATGGAGTTTTAGTAGCAGGATGTTATCCCGGTGAATGCACTTATTCGACAGGAAATCTTTATGCCCGAAGAAAGTTTTTTATGCTAAAACACTATCTCGAATTTATTGGAGTAGAGAAAGGCAGATTCAATGTCGCATGGCTATCCTCTGCTGAAGCAGAGAGATTTGTAAAGATTGCAAAAAATACCATAGAATCTGTAAAACAACTCGGTCCCGCAAAGAAATTGGTAAAAAGGAGCTTACCACAATGATAATGGATAAGGTAGCCGCAGGCTTCAGCCTGCGAAATAGGAAAACACTTTCACATAATGGTATTACACGATTAGCCTGCGAACCTAACTTCCGCACTCTAAAGGGTGCGGCTACAACTGTAAAGCTAAAACAAGGCAAGAAATCTTATAAAATAGTATTATGGAAAACACAGAGAAAAAAATAAGGGAAGTTGCACAGAAATTACTGAAGGACAAGAAGGTAAACCTTGTTATTGGTTTCGAGAAGGGAACATTGCCGTGGAAATCACGTCCTGTATTCATACGAAAACATGAAGATGCGGACAAACTCGTCTGGAACCAATTCTGCGAGAATAATCTTGCTGTCTATATTCCTTTCTACAAAAAAATGCTTGATAAGGGAAATACTATTGCTGTTATTGCAAAAGGCTGTGACGCTCGCTCGCTCATACTGCATGTTCAGGAAAATGTTGCAAAAAGGGAACAGTTGATTATTATTGGCGTACCTTGTGAAGGTATGCTTGACCGGAGAAAGATTGAAAAGGAAGTTGCTCCCGGGGAAATAACGAAAATAATACTAAAAGACGATTCGGTTACGATAAAAACAGAAAAGGAAGAGACGGAACAGAAGCAATCTAATTTCTTGAGCGACGATTGTATTATGTGCACTCATAGGAAACCGGTTGTGTATGACGAGTTAATCGTTGTTAATATAAAGGAGCCCCCTGGCGTCAAGAGGGAAACAATCCTGAATGAGTTCGAGAAAAAAGACCCTCAGGACCGATGGAAATACTTTTCCGAAGAGGTGAGCAGGTGCATACGATGTTATGCTTGCAGGAATGCTTGTCCAGGTTGCTACTGTAATGAATGTTTCGTTGATTGTTCACAACCGCAATGGATAGGTACAACGGTCGATTCAGAAACAGATCTTCAGTTATTCCAGATAATACGCACTTTTCATCTTGCGGGCAGATGCGTAAATTGTGGTAGTTGCAGCCGTGCATGCCCTATGGATATTGATATTTCGCTTCTCGTGAGCAAATTATCACAGGATTCAAAGCAATTCTTCAACTACGAGACAGGTCTGGAAATTGATGATATGCCAATGCTAAATAAATATAGTGAGGATGATTCGAATGAAGGATTCTTCGAAGAGCATTAAATACATAGAAAAAGAAAAACTTGGAGCATTTATTGCGGAACTTCAGAAAGAGTATGTTGTTATTGCTCCAAAGAAAGTAAAAGAATTCGTCCTTTTTGAAATAATCAGGGAAAACGAAAAACCGGTTCTTGATTTCAGGAATTCACGACAATCTCCTAAAGAGTTCTTTTTCCCGCAAACGGAAAATATTGTTGAGTATGAGGGTATTATCGATAAACGAGTCCCTCTTACCAGAGATACTGAAATGCAGAAGAGGATTATATTTGGAATTCGCCCTTGTGACATCAGGAGTATTCTCATCCTGGATAAACTTTTTATAAATGAAGACTATGTAGATTCTTATTACAAACGTTTGCGGGACAATACTCTTCTTTTTGCATACGGCTGCAATGAACCGAGAACCACCTGTTTCTGTTCATCATTTGGGATTGGTCCTTTTGAGGAAAAGGGAACTGATGGATTTCTAACGGATTTAGGCGATGGTTATCTCGTTGAGGGCTTCTCTGAAGAAGCAAAGAAAGCAATAGCCAACTTACCTGATGCTGCAAAAGAAACTATCGAAAAAAAGGAAAAATGTAAGAAGCTTTCGAACGAAAGAGCAGCGTCTTCTGTTCCGATCGATACTATTCCGGAAAAATTAAGAACTATGTTTGAACACCCACTGTGGGAAGATATTACTGAAAGATGCCTTGGATGCGGTGTTTGTACATACCTCTGCCCCACCTGCCACTGTTTCGATATTCAGGATGAGATGATAGATGAAAAAGGCAGAAGAGTGAAGAATTGGGATTCCTGTATGTTTCCCATATTTACGCTACACGGCTCAGGTCATCAACCGCGCGAATTACGATACCAGAGAATGCGCCAGCGAATTATGCACAAATTCAATTACTACGATGATAATTTTGGCATTATTGCATGCAGTGGCTGTGGAAGATGCGTTACCGAATGTCCGGTAAATATTGATGTAAGAGAGATCCTTAACAAAATAAAAAAATCATGAAAAGAAATCCGTACATACCTATTGATGTAAAGGTGGATAAAATACGATTTGAAACAGATGATAAATTGATCAAGACCTTTGATCTTGTTTTTTTAGATAAAAAAGACGAAGAAGAATTCATGTATTTTCCGGGTCAGTTTGCGGAACTTTCAATATTGGGGAAAGGCGAGTCTCCGATAGGAATAGCATCATCCCCCACTGAACCAGGTTTTCTCAGGTTCACGGTCATGAAGGTTGGGGTTGTTACAACAGCGCTGCACAATTTCGATGAGGGAGCAATAATGGGTGTTAGGGGTCCGCTTGGAAACTGGTATCCAATAGAAGAGATGAAGGGAAAGAATATTGTTATTGTTGGAGGAGGATTTGCTTTTACAACGCTCCGTTCATTGCTTATTTACATGCTTGACAAAAAAAACAGAAAGGATTACGGAGATATTACCTGCATCTATGGTGCCCGAAGCCCTGGTTTACTCTGTTATCGGGATGAACTTGCCGAATGGGAAAAAAGGAAGGATATGTCTTTATATCAGTGTATTGACTGGAAGTTTGGTCCTAAGGGTCCTCTTGAGGAAGCAGCAGTTGAAGGATGGGAGCCCATTAATCTCAAAGAACCTGTTAAAACAAAATTAAAACCTGGTAGTAAAAAGTTTACCGCATTTGTTCCCCAACTTGTCAGCGCTGTAAAACCGGGTGCAAAGGATTCATATGCAATTGTATGTGGTCCCCCGATAATGATAAAATTTACCATTCCGGTACTTACAGAATTAGGGTTTCCACCCGAAAGAATTATCAATTCCCTTGAGAACAGAATGAAATGCGGTATTGGCAAATGCGGGAGGTGTAACATTGGACCAAAGTATGTATGCAAGGATGGTCCGGTTTTCAGTTTAAAGGAACTTGAAAAACTGCCGAAGGAATATTAGGAGATTTTGAAATAATTTCAAAATCCCTAATTACACAACTATTTAAATTTTTAACTTGTTATTTGCACTAATATACTGTAAGATAGAAATGATGCGGAGGAAATAAACCTATGGAAAAAAGAGTGGTAGTTATAGGTGGCGGGATTGCAGGATTGACTGCTGCTCTTACTGCAGCAGAACTTGGTAAAAAAGTTTTGCTCGTTGAGAAATCACCCTCTATTGGTGGAATGCTCGAAAGGCTGGATACGTGGTTTGTTGATGATGCCTGCGGTATGTGCCAGATCCTTCCACAACTTGCATCCGATGAAAAACTTGATAGATGTTTAAGAAGGGATTTTTACCATCCCTTTGTTGAAGTTAAAACGCTTACCGAAATCAAATCTGTTGAAAATACCGAGGAAGGCATAAAAGTTACTCTCCGGAGACTCCCACGTTATGTTGATGAAATTAAATGTACTTCATGTAGATTGTGTGAGGAGGTTTGTCCGGAAGAAGATCCGGACCAATTCAATAGAGCATTCACTAAACATAAAGCAATTCACACGATGTACACAGGTAGTTTAACAAAAACATATTATATTGATAAAAAAATCTGCACGGAATGTGGAAAATGTATCGAAGTGTGTCCAACCAGCGCAATTAACCTGAATCAGAAGGAAGAAGAAGAAGAAGAGATTATCGCTTCAGCATTGATTGTTTCAGCTGGTTTTTCTGAGATCGATCCCACAGCCCTTTCATCTTTTGGATATGGAAAATACAAGAATGTTCTTACAAGTCTTGATTTTGAAAGAATGATCAGCAGAACAGGAGTTCATCCGGATGAAATTAAAAAGCCCTCGGATGGGAAAAAACCGGGGAAAATCGCAATTATACAATGTGTTGGTTCAAGAGACAAGGATAGAGAGTACTGCTCGAGTGCCTGTTGTATGTATGCAGTAAAGGAAGCGAGGAAGATAAAGGAAATCTCAAAAGATATCGCTGTTTCTGTCTTCTATATGGATCTGAGAGCATTCGGGAAAGGACATTACCGATATGTTCAGGATACTGAAAAGAGGGGGGTTGAGTTTAAGAACTTTAGAATCCCTTCAGTTACTGAAGATACGGATGGAAATCTTATTGTTACGTATGAAGAAGAAACGATAAAAAACGAAACATACGATCTCGTTATTCTTTCAACTGGTCAACAGATAAAAGAAGATGCAAAGAAGATGCTTGAAATTATAGGCATAAAGACGGATGAGTACGGATTCGCAGAAGGAAAGAGATTTGAAACGTTTAAAACAGAAAAGGAAAATATATATATTGCCGGAAGCGTTTGCGAGCCGAAAGATATAGAAGGTTCTGTTATCGAAGCGAGGGCTGTCGGTTTCCTTGCAGCCGATCGAGAATCAGAAGAAAAAGACTCGTTTGAAACACTTGATATCGATTACAGAATTCCCAAGTTTGGTATATTTATCTGTCAATGTGGTGGTGTCACGCAAAAAGACCTTAATACAGGAACAATAAAAAAAGCCTTAGAAGGTGAGCATGATGTTGCTATCGTCGAAGAGATCGATCTTTTATGTCAGGAAAAGCGTCTTGATACAATAATGGAAAAGGTGAGAGAGAAGGATATAACCCGTATTATTTTTGCCACATGCTCTCCCGCAAAATATGAGATACTGATAAGAAAATCTGCCGAAACCTGCGGATTTAATCAGGCAATGATAGATATTCTCAGAATGAGAGAACATATTGCATGGTCGTATGAGCACGGTGGAGAAGATGTAGCGATACAGAGAAGCAAAGCTCTTATGGAGAAACTCAGACTTGCAGAACCAGATAATGAAACAACAGGAAAGGGGACATCGACAGCCGTTATTATTGGTGGAGGTGTCGCCGGTATGGCGGCAGCACACAATCTTAGCAATAAAGGAGTAAAAGTCCATTTGGTGGAGAAAAATGATTCTCTTGGTGGTAATGCAAACAATCTTACAAAAACACTTGAGGGTGATGATGTGATAATGTATCTTGAATCCATCATTAAGGATGTTACAGAGGATCCAAATATCACACTACATTTTGAATCTGAGCTTTCATCTCTTTCAGGCACTGCTGGAGCGTTCGTCGTTCAAATACAGAAAGGTGAAGAGAAGACTAATATTGCTGCGGGAGCAATTATAGTCGCTACGGGAGCAGATGAATACGTTCCCACAGAGTATCAATATGGAAAAGACAATAGAATAGTAACACAGATCCAATTTGAAAAAGCATTGAAGAATTCTGGTAATGTACCGAAATCAGTTGTAATGATCCAGTGTGTTGGCTCACGCAGTGATGAGCATCAATGGTGCAGTAAAGTATGCTGCAGTGATGCGATCAAAAATGCACTTGAACTGAAAGAAAAGAACAAAGATATCGAAGTTACCATTTTGTACAGGGATATGATGAGCTATGGAAAAAAAGAACTCTTTTTCAAGAAAGCTCGAGAAAAAGGGATTAACTTCATCCGGTTTAAAAAGGACGACGAACCACAGGTTTCAATATCCAATGGTTTGATAGAGGTTACGGTAAATGATTTGTTACTTAATAGAAAATTAAAATTTGAACCGGAAACACTCGTCCTGAGTACGGGTATTGTTCCGCATGACAATAAAAAGTTGAGTGAGGTCTTAGGGGTTACTCTTGATGAAGATGGATACTTCGAAGGTGCAAATCCAAAATTCAGACCTGTTGAATCTAAAAAAACCGGTATCTTCTTTGCAGGATTGTGCCGAGCTCCTTCTGCAATTAAGGATGCAGTGGCAGAAGCAACTGCATCAGCAGGGAATGCATTCCTCTTCTTGAGAGAAAAGGTATTAATACAACGAAGAAGCATCTCTGAGGTCATCGAACGCTGGTGTGCGGGTTGCGAATTCTGCGTTGAAGCATGCCCGTTCGATGCGCGTTACCTTGATGAAGAAAAGAAAGTTGTAAAAGTAAGAATACTCAGTTGTACTGGATGTGGTAACTGTGTAAGCATCTGTCCAAGCGGAGCAAGCAAACTTAAAGGGTTTAAAGACAGACAGGTTATTGGTATGATCGATGTTAGTATATAAAAGGACAAACTACA
>SOKD01000296.1 GCA_004376305.1 Candidatus Cloacimonadota bacterium
CTTTGAATCGAATCACAACTCTATTCCGACGACCCACTGCCCCACTTAACATTTCACGATTTCCTTTATAATCTCCAGGTCTATTTTATCCATAACCTAGTATAACAAAATATTTCAAAAATGCAAAACTTTTTTTGATGCTGTCATTGCGAATACACTCTCATAATTGCAAATGAAGCACCCTCGGTGTTTCACTCATTGAGATTGCCATCCTTCGACGGAGCCTGCCCTTGAGTGAAGCAAAGTATTTACGCATAAGTTCACGAAGGGGAAAAGAGAGATTCTTCCATAGTAAATAAGTGTGGCTTACTCAGAATGACAGCAATGCTTTGTTATTGCGAGTTTCTCGTAATGTCCTGTATAATACCATTATGTACAAAACATTTTTCTATTACACGGGGTAACCCCTGCGACTACAAAACAGGATTCATCCTTTATCATTTACTTTCATATCTGTATGGCAAGTACCGAGGTTCCCACATGGCACTTTTCACTAATTCTTTTAATTTTTCATCCGGCAAACGAATACCAAGGCCGGATTCGCGGGCTTGTTGAGCCACGGCAAAAGCAACCTCTTCAGAAACTTTCCTGATATCCTTTATCTCAGGAAGAAGATTCCCCTTCTCAGCATCCTTCAAGGGCACCATGGAAGCAAGTGCTTTCGATGCAGCAATAAACATTTTGTCGGTCACTCTTGGGGTCATTGAGACAATAGCACCTAAACCAACACCTGGAAAGATATACATATTATTGCACTGGGGAACCTGTGTCTTATTTCCCATTATAATTGCAGGAGGAAACGGGCTTCCTGTTGCAATAAAGCATTTTCCACCGGTTGCCTGCGATGCTGCCTGGGGAGAACATTCGCTTTTCTTCGTTGGATTTGAAAGCGCAAGAATTATTGGTCTTTCCGAGTTCTTTCCCATCTGTGCAAGAACCTCTTCAGTGAAAGCCCCGCTAACACCGGATGTTCCAATAAGCACCGTTGCTTTTGTATTATGAACGGTTTCAAAAAGGTCAATCCGTTCTTCATTTTGCAGCTGCCATCCTGTAACATCATTCCTCATACGGGCAAATGGCTTCTGATATTCATGGGGTTTCATCTCTTCAAACACCAACCCTCTTGAGCCGATTGGGTAAATCAATGCTTTTGCCTGTTCAAGTGAAAGCCCTTCTTCCGTGAGGGCATTGAGCAGCGTGTTTGCTATACCGTAACCCGCCTGCCCAAAACCGAAGAATACATACCGCTGATCCTTCAAGTTCTCTTTTTTTGCCTTGACCGCTGCATAGATGGTAGCAAAGGTAACGGCACCCGTGCCAAAAATATCGTCATTGAATGAGCAAATGCGCTCACGGTATCGGTTCAGTAATCTGAGCGCATTCTTCTTGCCAAAGTCTTCCCATTGCAGGAGGGCGTGTGGAAAAGCTTTCTTTACGCCCTTCACAAAACTCTCAACAACATTATCATATTCCTCTCCGCTCAATCTTTCATGTTTCACACCAAGGTACAGTGGGTCATTCAGCAACTCTTCGTTATTTGTTCCAACATCAAGAAGAATGGGAAGACATAATGCTGGATGAATACCAGCGCCAACGACATACAAACTCGATTTTCCCACAGGAATAGCCATCCCCCCGAGCCCCTGGTCACCCAAACCAAGAATTCTTTCCCCATCGGTAACAACAATCAGGTTGATATTTGAGAATGCCGAATGCGCAAGAATTTCATCAATTTCCGCTATCTTCGTTGCCGAGATATACAATCCACGAGGACGACGGAACAAATGACTAAAAGTTCGGGCAGCCTCACCGACTGTTGGCGTATAGACTATTGGCAGCATCTCTTCACAATGATCCAGAACAAGACTATAAAAAAGTGTTTCGTTTCTGTCCAACAGGCTGAGCAGATAAACGTATTTTTCAATCGGGCTGTCCCGTTTAACATAATTCTCGTATACCTTATCGAGCTGCTTCTCCATGGTTAAAATCTTCTCTGGAAGAATTCCAATGAGGCCCAACTGCTCACGTTCATTAGCAGGAAATGCTGAACCTTTATTGTAAATAGGGTGTTCAACCAGCTGGTGCCCGGTAAAGGGAGCGCTTATGTACTTTTCACCGGTCATTGGGTCAAGCTGGACTACAAACTTTCCCATGATTCCTCCATCGTTTTAATGGTTATCTGGTTGCTCTCATAACATCGATAACTGATTTTTAATGTTTCGGATTCTCATAACA
>SOKD01000209.1 GCA_004376305.1 Candidatus Cloacimonadota bacterium
TCACATTAAGAAATAGCTTTCCGTTATCATCCTTCTCCTGCAACACATATGCGCGATCCCTCACCCATGAAATCAGTTTTCCGTCACCTGATGAAAAGTGAAGGTCAACCACTTCAGTATCTTCATCCATAATTTTCTTGATTGCATTCAGCAATGTTTTGATGCCATCACCCTGTTTTGCAGATATGGCAACAGATCCAGGATATTTTCGCAGGAGTCGTTCTACCAGTTCATCTGATGGAATGATGTCTGATTTGTTAAAAACAATCACTGTCCTCTTCTCTTCTATGCCAAGCTTATTCATTATATCTTGTGTCGCATCCATATGTCTGTTAATATTCTCATAGCTTGCATCAACAAGATGAAGCCTCAAATCCGCTTTAATCGCCTCCTCAAGTGTGGCGTGAAATGATGCAATCAACTGTGCGGGAAGGTTCTTTATGAATCCAACGGTATCCGTAAGAAGAAACCGATGAAGCGGATCAATCTCAATAAGTCTGGTCGTTGCATCAAGTGTGGCAAACAATTTATCTTCCACTAAAACGTGCGCATCAGCAAGTGCATTCATTAGTGTTGATTTACCAGCATTTGTGTAACCAAGCAGAGCAACTCTGAAAACAGTATCCCGGTGCTTTGTCTGTATTCTCTGGCTTTTTTCAATCTTCTTCAGTTGCTTTTCAAGGTGACCTATTCGGGTCCTGATGCGCCTTCTATCTACCTCTAATCTCTGTTCGCCAGGTCCTCTGGTACCAATCCCACCACCAAGGCGTGACAGTTCAATACCAGCTCCCTGGAGCATATGAAATCTGAATTTCAACTGTGCAAGCTCGACCTCGATTTTCGCAGCCACTGTTTTTGCATGCTGGGCAAAGATATCCAGTATTAACTCTCTTCTGTCAAGCACCTTTCTCTTGGTGATTTCTTCTAATTTCCTTTTCTGTGAGGGAGTTAACTCTTCATTGAATATAATGGTATCAATGTTTAAATTAGATGAGATACTTCTCAACTCTCTTGTTTTGCCACTTCCTATGAAGGTTGCTGCATCATACCGCTTTCTATTCTGAATCAATTTTTCTACGACTTCACTACCTGCCGTCTCTGCCAGTGAAGCCATTTCATTGAGTCCATCAAACTTCTCCCATTTTTCCCGGGGATGTCTGGCAACAGAAATTAAGAGAACTCTTTCCTTTTTCTCTTTATCAACAAGCAAATGCATCTTTCTCATATTAGATTATTCCCTCACTTTTCATGCTATAATACATATCATTACCAATAATAATATGGTCAAGAATGTCAATATCCATCAGTTCTGCAACATTTTTAAGCCGTTTTGTGAGCGCAATATCCTCCCTGCTCGGTTCTGGTTCACCAGATGGATGATTGTGGACAAGAATGATACCGATGGCGGAATCCAGAATTGCAGGTTTGAAGACATCTCGTGTGTGAACAATACTGCAAGAGACTGTTCCGACGGAAATTATCTCATCTTTGAGGAGTTTGTTCTTAACATCGAGATAGAGACCATGCATTACTTCCTTTTCAAGCTTACCACTTCCCGAAAGGTATTCGAAGACATCCCGGGGTGAGTTTAAATACACCTCTTTCCGTGCTTTCCCGAAGAGCCGTCTTCCAAGCTCAAGCGCTGCAATGATCTGGCACGATTGGATTTCTGAAAGATTAAGCGCTGCACTGAGTTTCTCCACACTTTGTTCATATGAGAGCGACTTTGCACCATAATCATCAATCACCCTTCGTGCGATGGAAAGCACATCTTCCTTTCTTGTTCCCCTGCCCAGAATGATGGCAATCAGTTCATGGTTCCTCAAAACTTCCGGACCATAATTTTTTAGTTTCTCCCTCGGTTTTTTCTCGGGGGGCAATTCTTTCAGCTTGTAAATTCGACTCATGTCCGCACTTATATCAAATTGCCAATACAAAGTCAACAGGAAATTGCAGCAACACATACCCTTTTCTCCTTGACAAAGATTGTAGAATTGTGCACAATAAACACTTAAAACGTAAGGAGTAAAGTGATGTCCAACTGTTATATCAAACGAAGACAAATACGTTTCAAAAGGGGCACCACTACCTTGAGTTTGTTAAGAGCGCATACGAAGGATTACAGAAGGTTTATAGTCTGCAAGATCAATAACAAACTCTCAGATCTGCATCAGAAAATCAAGAACGGTGATAGAATCACTGCGCTTGATATAGGGGACAGCGAGGGATTCAGGTGCTACCAGAACAGTCTTTCATTGCTTCTCTCAGCAGTTGTAGCCGAGTGTTTGCCCGGGAAAAAACTCATTATTGAACACTCATTTGGCGATGGGTTCTTCTGTAAGTTCGATAATGGATGCTCCGTCAGAAAGCAAGAATTTACAAGGATCAGCAGGATGATGAAGCAAAAAATCAGGGATGCAATCCCTTTTGAGAAAATCCAGAAATCCAAAATGTCAATAATAAGAAACTTCATTAAGCGCGAAAATTTTGAAAAGGTTCAATTACTGAGGTATCAAAAAGGAAAAACCATAGATATATATACGTGCGGAACGTACTCAGACATCACATTCACTCCGCTTGTTCCAGACACCTCATATCTTGACAAATCTAGCCTCCTCTTCTATAAACCCGGTTTCGTTCTTCGGTTTCCCACTCCGGAATTAAGGAAGGTCCTGCCACTATTTCAGGACCCAAAAAAGCTTTTCTCCATTTTCGAGGAATATGAACGCTGGGGTGAAATCCTTGATATTTCTGATATTGTTCCTTTAAACCGCAGAATAGAAAAAGGCGAGATCTCCGACGTTATAAAAATTGCTGAGGCTCTGCATGAAAAGAAAATAGCACAAATTGCAGATAAAATTAGGAAGAAAGATAAAAATCTGAAAATTGTGCTTATTGCAGGTCCATCCGCATCAGGAAAAACCACGTTCTCCAAAAGGCTCGCTATTCAACTGAGGGTTAACTGTTTAAGCCCCTTAACGCTATCAATAGATAATTACTTTCACGAAAGGGGCAAAACGCCAAAGCTTCCTGATGGATCATACGATTATGAGTCCATAAACGCCATTGATGTGAAACTCCTCAACAAACATCTTTTGAAACTGCTTGAAGGAAAAGAGATTCAAATACCTCATTTTGAATTTGCCACAGGTAAAAGAGTTCGCGGAAAACGACTCAGGATGCACAAAAACCAGATTCTGCTCATTGAAGGAATCCATGGACTTAATGAGCGCCTTACCCATCAGGTTCCCGGAAAAAATAAATTAAAGATATATATCAGTACCCTCACACAACTTAATATCGACAGCAACCACCGGATATCCACAAGGGATACGCGGATTCTCCGAAGGATGGTGAGAGATAGTCTCTTCAGAAATCACTCTGCCCATGAAACATTCAGGCTTTGGGAACATGTCCAGAAGGGAGAGGACAGAAACATCTTTCCCTACCAGGAAGAAGCCGATATAATGTTTAACTCTGCCCTCGTATACGAGCTCTCTGTTTTAAAAGGGTTCGCTGTTCCGCTGCTCAGAACCGTTCGTATGAATCGTAAGAACTACAGTAAGAGTGAACGATTGCTGAAGTTCCTTTCCTTTTTTCTAAAAATCTCACCTGCTGAAGTGCCGCCAACATCCATTCTCAGGGAATTTATCGGCGGAAGCAGCTTTTTGTATTAACAACCTTTTCAGAAACGAAATTAAATGATGTTCATTACTATCATTGTAATGGTTTTTTGCGTTGATATCGGCATTGCAAATCCTCAAGGATCAAAATGTTTCAAACGTACTGAACGCGCGAAACGAACAATCCTTCATAATTTTTATTGACAGAGAATAACTTTTATGATAGCGTTATTCTTATGAAAATTCCATTAAGAGCAATCACTGCTGCCCTTGTATTACTCATAATGATTGCATCCTGTGTGAAGCGGCAGGAAATTCTTCTTTACGAGGAAAAAGGAGAGTCAATACCGGCTGTTGACTCGCTCTACGATTACTCCAAGAACTTATATAAAAATGCTCAGTATAAGGAAGCTATTCAGTACTCAAAAAACATCATAGACAAGTATCCGACAAGCGAAAAGGTTGATGAGGCTCTGTCTCTGCTCTTGCTATCGAAATATCGTTTGAAGGATTATAGGGGAATAATCAACTCAGTAGCAGGTAAAGAAAAACTCTATAAAGGAAGATCTGCAGAAGCTGATATTCTGTATATCACTGCTCAATCGCTCGAGAAGCTGGGCAAAAAAAATGATGCAGCCAAAACCTATTTTGATATTCTGAAGCTCCCTATTAAAACAAACCTCAAGGACAAATCGGAAGAAAACCTGGAAAAACTCATCGAGAAAGAACTGACCTTCAGTGAAGTCAGGAAACTTGCTTCGCGTTATGAAAAAACTTCGCTCGGTTGTTTTACGCTGTATTATGCTGCACGCAAAGGACTTTCATTGGGCAAAGAACAGGAAGCACGAAAAATATACAACCATATGAAGCGCCTGTATCCCAATAATAAACTAACCCTCGAAATAACTGAGATGCTGAAAGGTGAAAAATTTGTAACACTCACAGGTGGAGCTATTGGCTTTCTCGCCCCCTTAACAGAAGAATACGGTATTTTTGGAAAAAGGGTTAAAAAGGGCTTTGAGTTAGCACTCAAAGGTAAAAGCCTGAAAGTTATATCAGGAGACACGAGGGGAAGCCCATTAGGTGCTTTTGAGGAAATAATCTAGGTGATATAGAAGGATCATGTCTTTGTAGTCATCGGTCCTATATTGAGCATGCCTATGATAGCTGCATCAGGAATTTCTAACCTCCTGAAAGTTCCCATTATTTCACCAACAGCAACGGAAGAAGATATTTCTTCAATTGGTCCATATGTGTTCCAGCTCAATGTGGGTCTCGGCGCACAGGCAAGAGAGATGGCTAAATACGTGACCGGTACTCTCGGTTTCTACAAAATTGCAATTTTCCATCCTGATGATGCATATGGAAACAGCCTTGCTGATATATTTGCAGAAGAAGTAACAAGACTTGGTGCTCAGATCGTCGCCAAGCAGGATTATCCTGATGGGGCAACAGACTTCAAACATCAGATGAAATTTATAAAAGATCAAAAACCGCAAGCAATCTACATACCCTGCTATCCAAACGAAGCTATTATGATTGCACCACAATTGAAGTACTATAAAATCAGGGCAAAAATTCTGGGAGCTGATGGATGGTATGACGAGAAGGTTCCTATACAGGGCGAAGAATATGTGGAAGGTGCAATTTTTACCAGTAATCCTTCCGTTGTTTACAAAAACTCTGATGTATACCGGGATTTCAGGAAACGGTATGTAGCAGAATATGGAACAGAACCATCTCGCGAATCTGCTCTTGGCTACGATGCAGGTGTGCTGCTCCTGAAAGCAATATCAACAGGAGCCCAGGATACAAAGTCACTGGCTCATGCATTAAGGGAAATGAAGCCGTATGCAGGAGCATCTGGTGTGGTTAACGCTCGCGGTGTTTTTGAAGGGACAGTACCCTTCTATACCATAAAAAATGGTGATATTATACCATTGAAGTAATCAAGACAACAGAGAAAAACCGGAATTTTACAAGGAGAAATTATCGGCAAAAAGAAAAAGAAGAAGAAAAAAATCGAAGAAACAAAAAAAGTGTCCAAAAAACCTCTGCAACCTGATGAAGTGCTGAGTTTCGGAAGGAAAAACTACTTCCTCTTTGCTGCAGCTATCCTCATCATTGCCGTCGGTTACCTGACATTGTCAAAAGGTTCAATGACCCTGGCTCCTATCCTCCTCGTTCTCGGTTATGTCATCCTGATCCCTATTGCAATAATAATTAAGTAAACTCGCTGGCTTTGGAAATTAATTTTTCTCTTTTTCGTGCATTTTTTCCTTGACAACATTTCAATATTTTTATATGTTAAACCAACTTTGATCTCTTGGATATAAGAGAGAAGAAAGGAGGTTGATACTATGAAGTTGGTTCCAAAAGTCGACCTTGAAAAGTGCATCGGCGATGCAGTTTGCGAGGCAATGTGCCCTGATGTCTTTGAAATGAGGGATGACGATAAGGCACACGTGATAAATGCTGATGGCTGCGGAGAACTATGTGACTGCGAAGAGGCAGCAGATGCTTGTCCAACAGAGGCTATAATCCTTGAAGAAGAAGAAGAAGAATAATACTATACTATTCCTTTTCACATCCTCCAGGTTCCTCACTATTCCGGAATCTGGAGGATTAAGGTTCAAGAAAAAACTTGACAAGCCTCAAACGGCGTGATATGAGTATTTCAGTATAATAGGTGATGGTAAAATTTGACAGCGGTTTATTCAAGGAAAATAAGCGGAAATCGTACACTAAACCTCTCTGGTTGCTTATTTTACTTTTGTTTGTTGTTCTTTTTCTCATTCGCTTTCTTCATAATTATGTAAGGAAATGATATGTCTTACAGAATCCTAAGCGGTTTCAGACCAACAGGGAAAATTCATCTTGGAAATATCTTTGGTGCCCTTCAAAATTGGAAGAAACTTCAAGAACATAACCAGTGCTTTTTTGAAATAGCAGATTATCATGCTCTCACTACAAACTATGACAAAACGGAAAACCTGAAAGATGACATCCTGAACATTGCAGCCGACTGGCTTGCCTTTGGTCTTGATCCCAAAAAGGCTGTTATCTTTGTGCAATCTGATGTAAGAAACCATGTTGAATTATTTACTCTGCTTTCAATGATCACACCTCTTCCCTTGTTAGAAAGAAATCCGACCTTGAAAGAACAACTCAAAGATCTCAACATAAGAACAATACACTACGGACATTTAGGCTATCCAGTTCTGCAGGCAGCTGATATTCTTATCTATAGGTCAACAGCAGTTCCGGTCGGTGAAGATCAATTGCCGCATATCGAATTAACAAGGGAGATAGCGCGACGTTTCAATAATCTCTATGGAGAGACATTTCCAGAGCCAAAGGCATTGTTAACAAGCTTTCCAAGAGTTCCGGGACCTGATGGTAAAAGAATGTCAAAATCATTGAATAATACCATTCTGCTCAATGAAAAACCTGGAGACATACAAAAAAAAGTAAAACAAGCGTTTACGGACCCACAGAAAATCCGCAAAAATGATAAAGGTCATCCAGACAAGTGTGTAGTTTTTTCATACCACAAAATATTTAATCCTGAGAATGTTGAGCAAAAAAAAACAGAATGCAAGGAAGGTACTATTGGCTGTGTTGATTGCAAAGCAGAATGCTCTTCAATAATGGCTGCATATCTTGAACCGTATAGAAAAAAAAGAGAGGCATTACAGAAGAATGAAGGTTTTGTCAGGGATGTGCTGAGAGAAGGTGCGCAAAAAGCAAGGGAAGAAACAAATAAGACAATGGAGCAAATTCGAAGCCATATGAAGTTATGGGTTTGATAACTAAAAGGAGGTGCTTTAATGATTAAACTACGATTCAATTTCATGGATGTTTTCTCCGCAGCCAGGCTTGGACTCAACGGCAAAAAAATTCAGATCGGAACAATTGGAATATTTCTCAGTGCTTTTACGTACAGCTTGCTAACATATTGTGCACTTTTTGCAAGTAAATGGGCATGGCTTGACATCTGGAAAACATTCAGGTACATACCTATCCCTTACCCCCTCAATGTTATTCATTTCAGTGTGTGGGGATGGATTATCTGGATTATCGGAATCTTCATCAGCTTTTTCTTCATTACCATAACAATGACTGCAATTTCAAAAACAACATACGAGCAATTGAAGGGTGATGAATTCTATGAAGTACGGGAAGCATTCAAGTTTGGATTCAAGTACTGGAAAGGCTCCTTTCTTGCTCCAATAACACTTCTCTTGTTCATCGCAGCACTTGTCATTGCGGGAATTGTATTTGGATTAATCGGAAGAATTCCGCACTCAGGTCAAGTTATCTTACTGGCCTTTTTATCGTTCTTTTTCGCCGGTGCTCTTTTTGTGGTG
>SOKD01000381.1 GCA_004376305.1 Candidatus Cloacimonadota bacterium
TTGGTTTAATTAGTTTAATTGGTTAACGACGAGAACCACCAGAGAAGATAGAGTCTAATTGGTTTGATTGGCTGACGACAAAAATCAGCAGAGAATAGAAAAGTGAGGGTGGTTTTCTGTGGTTCGATTCTAAACGTCCAGGTTTTGAACGATACGGGCGTTTTCTTCAATGAAACTGCGCCGTGGTGCCACAGCATTACCCATAAGAATGGTAAATATCTCTTCTGCAGCCATAACATCCTCAAGGGTTATCCTCTTCAGCGTTCTTGTTTCAGGATCCATGGTTGTTTCCCAGAGCTGATCCGGATTCATCTCACCAAGGCCCTTGTACCTCTGTATATGCACATTCTCGCTTTTTCCCATAGTTTTGAGTATCTGCTGTAATTCCTTTTCGTCAAAAGCGTACTTTGCTTCTCTATTCTTCTTTACCCGGTAAAGTGGCGGCTGTGCAATGTATATGTAACCTCTCTCAATGAGCTCTCTTGCATAGCGATAAAAAAATGTTAAAAGAAGCGTCCTGATATGTGAACCATCAACATCCGCATCGGTCATTATGATAATATGATGATACCGTGCCTTGTCAGCATCAAAATCATCCCCCCCAATCCCCGTTCCAAGGGCAGAAACAATGGTTCGTATCCCATCGTTTGATAGAATTTTGTCAAGTCTTGCCTTCTCGACATTAAGTAACTTTCCGCGCAAGGGGAGAATTGCCTGGTAGGAACGGTCTCTCCCTTGTTTTGCACTGCCACCCGCGGAATCCCCCTCAACGATGAAAATCTCAGCCAATGCTGCATCGGTAATCGAGCAATCAGCAAGTTTACCGGGTAAAGAATCGCTTTCAAGGAGCCCTTTTCTTCTTGTCAGTTCTCTTGCCTTTTTGGCTGCTACCCTTGAACGTGTGGCGATAAGTATTTTCGCCAGGATCTTATTTGCTATACTTGGATGCTCTTCAAGATAACTCGATAATTTTTCGCCTATGAAAGACTCAACAATTCCTTTAACATCACTATTACCCAGCTTTGTTTTTGTCTGTCCTTCGAATTGTGGATTGGGTAAATTAACTGAAAGAACACAGGTGATTCCTTCACGAACGTCATCACCCGAAGGAATTTCGTTTTTTATGATATTATTCTTCTTTCCATACTCATTGAATGAACGAGTAAAGGCAGATTTCAACCCGATAAGGTGCGTCCCTCCCTCTTTTGTATCAATATTATTTGCAAAGGTAAAGATATTCTCCATGAATGCATCTGTATACTGCATTGCCATCTCAACTACCACACCATTTGACTTACCCGAGAAGTATATTGGTTTATGCAAGGCGGTTTTATTTACGTCAAGAAATTTTACAAACTCAACAATCCCGCCTTTATACTGGAACTCAACGGACTTGCCGCTCTTCTCTTCGCTGAGAGAGATTGTTAAGCCCTTATTAAGAAACGCGAGCTCGCGCAACCGGTTTGCAAGTAAATCAAAATTGAATTCCACTTCCTCGAAAATTTCCCTATCCGGCATGAACCGTATTTTCGTTCCGGTCTTTTTTGCGGTTCCAATTATTTTCAGTGGGCTTTTAACCTCTCCTCGTTCATACTGCTGCCCGTAAATATTACCATTCCTTTTCACCTCGACCGCAAGACGCTCTGAAAGAGCATTAACAACCGATACTCCAACTCCATGCAATCCACCTGAAACCTGATATGTCTTTCTATCAAACTTTCCGCCAGCATGAAGCATCGTCAGAACCACCTCGACAGCAGGTTTTTTCTGTTGAGGATGGATATCAACAGGAATTCCGCTTCCATTATCAGTGACAGTAATGCTTTCGTCACTGTTCATGGTAACCTTTATCCTATCACATCTTCCAACCATAGCTTCATCAATACTATTGTCAACCACCTCAAAAACCAGATGATGCAAACCCCTGATCGACGTATCACCAATATACATTGAAGGTCTTCTTCTCACCGCCTCCATGCCTTTCAACACCTGAATACTTTTGGCATCGTATACCATTACCTCACCTCCTGATAGTGCAGAATCATAAATTATCGTGTTCTTTTTTCAATAAAAAATATATATCAACTATGGTCCATCGACCAAGTTTTTTATTCAGTTTTTCAAGAATTTCCATTCTTAAGAACTGCAGTTCATTCATCCATGTTGAGTTTTCAACTTCAACAATCAATTTACCATCACGGGTATAGAGCGGTTTTGCTTTCTTTG
>SOKD01000014.1 GCA_004376305.1 Candidatus Cloacimonadota bacterium
GCAATAACATATTTACTCCAAAGGTCTCTATTACACGGGGCAAGCTCTGCTACTCCAGAAACAGAGTTTATTCTCTATATTTTTGTTAATTAAAAAAGCGGACACATTTGTGCCCGCTTTAGTTTTTGAATACTCTTGCTTTATTTTGAAGTGGTTACAAGATAAGGAAAGAGCCAGGCATTGGCATCATAGGGTGCAATAGTATCCAGGAGTGTTTCTTTACTGAGCATATCAAAAGCACAATGATGAATCACTCTGGCAACACCAGGATCATTGGATGGTGCAAACCATACACCTGTGTAAACACCATTACCAATATTCACAAATTTTGACCTATGATGTTCTTTATGTTTCCTCCAGGAGTGCAGAAAAACATGAGCCGTATCATTGTCTGCATAGACAGTGAGGGAGCATTCCTCTTCAGGAGTTAGAGTTATAACATCCTCCTTCGCAAAGAGATCAAGGGGATTAGTAAGAAGCGTATCAGGGTAACTCGCCGAGTTGAGTCGAACGCTGTCTATCTGTACAGTATTGCCTTCTGAAATAATTTCAGCTCCCGATACTTTTTCTAATCTCCATCCCCTTCTGCGTTCAGGATCTTCATTGGGGCGATAGTGCCTTCGAAATATTGCATACCTTGTCCCAAAGTCTGTGAAATCTTTTGTATATTCAATAATGGTATCCGGTGGGAATGTGTCGGAAGCAAAAAGATGAAAAGTTCCATCGAATTCTCCGGTCCAGGTAACAAAGGCAGAATCTCCAATTATATCAATGTTAATATTGATGATTACTGAATCAGGTAGTATTTCCCTGTACCAGAAATATGTGATGACAGGTGTAAATGCACCGATTTTACCTCCTGTTGTATCTTCTTCACCATAATGTTTTTCCGTGTTAAAATACGATGGATTTTCTCTTACAAGCCAATCAATTGCCTCTTCATCTGTTGCAGGTTCTGGCTCAGTTGTCTTGCTGCATCCAGCAATAAGCAATCCGAAGATGATGACGAGAAGACATGCTGCTTTGAATACGTTTTTCATGCGAACCTCCTTTCTTTGTTTTGTTAGACAGAAAACAGGCTATTTGGTTTAAAACCTTTTTTCAGGTGCTGCTCCCTTTTTCTTTCCCTTCCGTAATTCCCTTATAATTTTTCGTATCTCCTCCTCGAATCGTTCCTGGAATATGAGTAATTTCGCCTGTTGTTTAATGGTAAGGACTAACAACAACTCTTCCTGCAATTGCTCTTCTTTCTCCTTTGCATCCTTATCAAATTTAAGGACCTCATCGATGGTCCGTTTGATACTGTTGTCTGATTTTTCCTGTTCTAACTGTTTGTGCAATTTGCCAAGAAGTTTTCTTCTTTCCTTGAATGATTCTCTTTTATGTTTTTCAATTTTTTTCAATTTTGGAAAGAATGCAATAGTTTGTTCCTCATCAAGATCGAGGAATTCCATTATTTTCCATATCTTGATCACCTCAAGCATTTTGTGGGGTTTATCTTCATCCAGAAGAGGTTTATCATGTTTCTGGGCAAAGAGTGTTATTGAAAAAAGAAAAACTGCAAGAAAAGTAAAACAATACTTTTTCATCTTTAACCTCCATTAAATTCGATTGCTTCCAATCTTTCAACAAGATGGTTCAATTCTTCATCAGTTAATACATCAACAAGAGCTGCCAGCTCACTGTTTGTTATCCACGCTTCATCTGCTGCTTCCTTTATATCTGTGATGATAGTATCCTTTTCAGTGAGTGATTGAACCAGGTAGCTATTAACTACTGTATCCTCTTCGTAGATTAAGCGATCCGGACTGAAAAATACTCTATAGTAATCAGGCTTTTGTTGATTGCGAATTCCAATGATAGAAATGATCAAGATAAGAATAAGTGCGAATCCAGAGCTAAGGCTATACGTCCACATTCTTTTTCTTCGCGCTGAAATTGTTCTCTCCTGAACCCGTTCCATTATGAGCGGAAAGAGTGCCTGTTTTTTTACTTTACTAAGATCGGGAATAGAATCCATTTTCATAATCAAAAGAGTACGCTTGATTTTTTCAAGTCGCTCGGCGCACGCTTTGCACGTATTAAGATGATCGCTTATTGCCATTTCTTCTGAGTGGGAAAGATTCCCGTCAGCATAATCGATTAAATATTTTGAGCACTTTTTACATTCCATAGACATTCCTCCTGAAATTTCTTATATATTTCGGCAAATAGTTCATGATTC
>SOKD01000375.1 GCA_004376305.1 Candidatus Cloacimonadota bacterium
CGAGAATTCCTCTAACCCCTGTCCACTCCTGTTACCTCCCCCCAGATAAAAACCTCGAATCGTATCTCTTAGCTCCCATTGTGATTCTTCAAGGTCTATCGACCAATACAAGAAATTAAACTAATAAGACAACTTATTTACATTTGACATGTGCGCTGGTGCTCCGAAGGAATCACCGTTGAGTAAAATCTAAGCAATCAAAAGCAAATTAGCTTAATCAGCAGTTAATGTAATTCATTGACTGCCTAAAATTGATTTGACTTTTACCTCCTTTTTTGCTAATTTATATCAAATAATGAGAACGCTCGCAACCAACAGGAAAGCAAGACATCTGTATAACATTGAATCAACTATCGAATCGGGAATTGTACTCATAGGTTGCGAGGTCAAATCTGTTAAGGCTTCAAAAATCTCACTGGTTGACAGCTATGCAAGAATTGATGATGGTGAAGTCTTTCTTTTTAATCTGCATATCAGTCCCTATGATAAGATTGATCACTTCACTCAATACAAGACCCAAAGAAGGAGAAAACTCCTTCTCAAAAAGGCAGAAATCAGAAAACTCACCGGGAAGCTGCAGGAGAAGGGATACACGCTTGTACCGCTGAGGATCTATGTAACCGATAGAGGAATCGTTAAGGTCGAACTTGGGCTTGCAAGGGGAAAAAAGAAATTCGAAAAAAGACAGGTAATAAAAGAGAGGGACATGAAGCGAGAGTTGGAACGTGAACGGAAAGGGATAAAAAGATGAGGATACGGATCTTTTTCTCTCTTTTGCTCTTCATTCCTTCATTGTTATTTTCGGATATTCTCCTCTTTTACGGCAAGCAAAAGACAAGCATATCCACAATCAAGAAGAATGGCTGGGTATACGTATCACTCAATGGTCTTAATAAGGTTCTGAATCTTTCCATTACCAAAGAATACAGTTCGCGAAGATATACCCTTCATTTACCTCAACACACCCTTGCCTTTGTGGAGAACAACCCTTTCTACCTCATCGATGATAAACCGAAAAAAATGTTCCTGCCACTCATTGCAGTTGATCAAAGCCCGTTCGTAAGCCTGCCGGATATCGAAATGGTCCTCGGGGAAATAACTGATGAGGAAGTATTTGTACTCTGCCGGCTTAACTCAATTGTTATAGGGAAATCAACATTTAATCCTGACTCCATCATCGTGGAGCAGGAAAACGACAAACTGTCTTTTACCCTTACATCTCAAACCGAACTTCTCACTTCGATTGATGATGACAAAAAGGGTAAATTGACACTCACCCTCCACAATGCTGTCTGCAAACCGACAATCATTCCCCCGGCTGATGGAAAAGGTGCAATTAAGAAAATCCTGCTCCTCCAGGAATCTGACAGAGCAATACTTACCTTTCTCTATAATGCAAAACAGGTAATAAGAACGGAAAGAAAACTCATACATCCAGGTCCTTGCCTGAGGATTTCTTTTTTTCTGAAAAAGGAAACACCGCCAATTGAGACAAAGCCAGAGAAAAAACGATACATAAACAAAATTGTTCTCGACCCGGGACATGGTGGTAAGGATCCGGGCGCAGTTGGTCCATCGGGTCTAACCGAAAAGGAAATCGTTCTCAAGATTTCGAAGGAACTCAAAAAAATCCTTCAGAAAAAAGGATTCACGGTATTAATGACGAGAGAGAACGATACTTTTCTAAGATTGAGAGAGAGATCAACAATGGCGAACAATTCCGCAGCGCATCTTTTTATAAGTATTCACTGTAATGCATCCGGAATCAACAAGGAAGCAACTGGTTTTGAAACCTATTTTCTTTCCACAGCAAAGACAAGCTGGGCAAGGGCAGTAGAAGCAAAAGAAAACGCTGTTATAGAATTTGAAACTCCTGCCGAGAAAGAATCTATTCTTGAATATATCCTCTGGGATCTCGCACAAAATGAATACCTGCGCGAATCAAGTGAACTTGCAGATTACATTCAGGACAATATGTCAAATTACCTATCCCTGCAAAACAGGGGAGTAAAACAAGCAAACTTTCATGTGATGAGAGAAATATATATGCCTTCTATACTGGTTGAAGCAGCGTTTATTTCGAATCCTGAAGAAGAAAAAAAGCTCAAGAAAGCAAAATTTAGAAAAACCATTGCCGAGGGTATTGCCAACGGAATCTTGAAATTTAAGAAAATAAATGAAAAAAAGCTCAATCAATAATACAAACTCCACCTCAG
>SOKD01000168.1 GCA_004376305.1 Candidatus Cloacimonadota bacterium
AAGTTCCTTCCACCCGCCATAATATTTTTCAATGAGCACCTGTTTTGTGAATGAAAAAGCCTTTTCTGCAATTGTAAGCAGTTCGCTTTTCCCGTATGCCACACCTGAACCTAAACCGCCAAGCGCGTATGCGATTCTGCACATCACCGGGTATCCAATCTTCGCAGCTTCCTTCTCAGCCGCCTGAACATTTTTCACTGCTTTGCTTTCCGGCAGTAAAAGATGCATCTCCTTGATCTTCTTTGCAAATAATCCTCTGTCCTCGGTATTCATGATGGCTTCAATTGAGGTTCCCAGGATTGTAACTTTCTGTTTCTTAAAAATCCCTTTCCTGGCAAGTTCAATGCCGACATTCAAAGCAGTCTGTCCCCCGAATCCAAGAAGAACACCATCCGGTTTTTCTCTTTTAATTACTTTTTCGACAAAATAGGTATTAATAGGGAGGAAGTATACTCTATCGGCAAGGAAATCAGATGTTTGGATCGTGGCAATATTTGGGTTTACCAGAATCGTCTTTATTCCTTCTTCTTTGAGCGCTTTAATTGCCTGACTGCCGGAGTAATCAAATTCTCCCGCCTGCCCGATTCGGATTGCTCCCGAACCTATAATTAAAACTTTCTTTATTTTTCTCTTAGCCATTTGGATTGTTTTTTCAATTTACTGTCTGATTGCCACGAATGTACATAAACATTTTTGCTTTATAAGAGCACCTTTTTTAGCCACGCTTTCTGCAAAACAATTAATTGCTTAGCCCCGATACTCTCCTTTCTATCTTATTTCGTTGCTCGAACAAACATATCAAAGATAAATTCAGTGTCATCTGGACCTGGTGAGGCTTCAGGATGGAATTGGGCACCGAAAAACGGCTTTGATATGTGTATAATACCTTCATTCGTTTTGTCGTTATTGTTATAAAACCATTCTCTCCAGTCCAACGGGAGTGTATGTGTGCTGATGGCATAACCATGATTCTGTGGGGTGATATAACACCGTTTTGTGCCCACCTCAACACATGGTTGGTTTTGGCTTCTGTGCCCATATTTGAGTTTGTACGTGGTGGCGCCGATCGCAAGACCTAATATCTGTGAACCAAGGCAGATACCAAGGATGGGTATGTTTCTCGAAAGCGCTTTTCTCACATGCGCAATGGTGCGTTTGCATTGTTTTGGATCACCGGGTCCATTACTGATAATGATGCCGTCAGGTTTTTCGTTTCGTAAATCATAATCACAAGGAACTCTCAGGATGGAAATATTTCTATTAAGAAATGATTTTAAGATGCTGTTTTTTGTTCCGCAATCGATGAGGATTAACCTCTTCTTTCCTCTTTTGTAAAGAATTGGTTTTTCTATGGTGACTTCATTTACCAGGTTCCTTTTGTTCGGGTTTTCAAAGGGAATAGATGTACCGTCAAATTCAATTTTCCCCAGCATCGTCCCCTTTTTTCTCAGTTTTCTTGTGAGTTCACGTGTATCTATATCATAGAGAGCGGGAATTTTATGATCCTGTAACCACTCTGAGAGGGATTTCTTTGCATTCCAGTGGGAATACTGTTTGGAATATCCCGCTACAATTAAACCCTGAATATGTATAGTATTGGATTCAAAGAATTTCAGTAAGCCATCTTCCTTTGCATCTCCGGGAACTCCATAGTTGCCGATCAGAGGATAGGTAAAGACCAGTATCTGTCCTTTGTATGATGGGTCAGTGAGACTCTCCGGATATCCCACCATCCCCGTATTGAAAACTACCTCTCCTGCAGCGGGTTTACGATATCCAAATGAGTAACCGCAGAAGACGGAATTGTCTTCTAATATGAGGCATGCTTTCTTTCTTTTGTTTCTCATGTCTTTGCACTCACCGTAACGTTGATCGCTTTCGATCTTGAAGTTGTTTACAAATGAACTGCCATTGTGCAGTTTTATATAGTATTCCCAATGGAAAATCAAGGGAATTCTTTGATATTACTTCTTTCCTTGACAAAATTTTACGGTTACAGTATACTGAGCTTGAGGTCTTCACAAGGAGGTGTAATGAATATTCACCGATGTTTCATCTTTCCGGAGGAGCTTTCCTCATGACATTGCCGTTTCACCGGATGGCAAATACATTTATATCTCATCTTACTTAATTACAGATAATTAGTTTTATCACTGTTCAACAGAGAAAGGGGAAATTATGGGTAAAAGGCAGACATTACAGGGAATATCTCTTCC
>SOKD01000354.1 GCA_004376305.1 Candidatus Cloacimonadota bacterium
AAGGAATCCGAATTGGTATCACGGTAAATGGTATACTTAAATTTGGGAGAGCCGGCACCATATATCCACTCATCAAAAAACCAGTCCAGTCCTTCCCCACTGACCATTTCCGCTATATTTTTAAAATCGTCTGTGCTTGCATTTATGTATTTGTAGGTATTCCCGTACGTTTTCAACGTGTTAAAGAAAAGACTGTCTCCAATAAGAAATCGTAACATATGAAGAACGGTTGCTGCTTTCTCATACGTCGTGGTCGAATAAAGATACTGCAGAGGCGGATCAAAGATGGGATAAAGATGACCACCCCCTTCCCAGGAGATATATTGGTTTTGCAGGTCTGTCATGTATGCCTTCAAACCATCCTTACCGTAGAGGTGTTCCCACCAGAGAGCCTCAGCATATGTGGCGAATCCTTCATTCAGCCAGCAATGTCTCCAGTCAACAAGTGTCACCATATCACCCCACCACATATGCGCAAGCTCGTGCACAAATACCATTTCGTATGCTCCTGTTCCTGTTATCAGGAAACTTCCAAGAGAAACATTCGTTTGATGTTCCATTCCGCCGCCGACTCCGCTTTCATTGAATCCAAACTTCTCAAAAGGATAGGGACCAAAGAGCACAGAGTAGTAATCAATCGCCTCTGGAATCATAGAGAAATCAGCAACTGCATTCGCAGAATCCTCAGGATAGACGTAGTGAATAATGGGAACAACATGCATTGTGTCCTTCAACTGCACATACCTGGAAGCAGCGAACAACTGCAGGTAAGTAGCAGTAGGATAATCGTGCATCCAGGAGTAGGTAATCATTCCGCCGCCGGTATTTATTGAATCTTGAAGCAATCCATTCGAACAGAGAAAAAGTGTATCGGGAACGGTGATAATCATTTCAACTGTTGCTTTATCAAATGGTTTATCCCATGACGGGTACCAGTAACGTGAACCCTCGGGACACTGAAGGCTATAGATAGCTTTGTTTGTGAAATATATCCCCTCTCCCCAGAACGGTGTGCTGTGTATTTGAGGATAGCCAGAGTAGGCAACATGGACCAGCAGCGTTTCACCTGCTGAAGCTGCAGAAGGCAGCAGGACATCAAGACAGCCACCTCCATAATCGTACGGCACCCCAACTCCATCAACCATAACTGTTTCAATGACCATATCCCAGAAATCGAAGGTAAGAGTATCTACTGATGCATAAACTATCCTGCAGGAAATATCAGTAAAACCCTCAATGTATTTATTTCCCGGATCAATTTCCAGATTAATCGAATAGGATTGCACATCATAGGAGTGCACTGAATCTACATCAACGGTTGCAGGATATACCTGCTTTTTAATAATATCTCTCACATACGAAGGAGGTGTTGGGATATCAATCGAACCAAATAGCAAGACCGAAAGAATTATTTGTAACATATACCCCCCTGTGTTATTATCTATCGTTTCATACTATATTAGTTTCATTTTATTGTCAACCACTATTTCCCGATACCTTGCGAGGTGAAAAGAGAGCGAGATCAGAGAAAATGGTTGACAATTGCAACGAGTGTGTTTATAGTCCATCCAATGTACCGAGGTAAATACATATTCGGATTTCTTTGCTTCTGTGCTGTGTGCGTAATTCTGCTTTCAGGTGCTCTTGTGTCGGCTTCGCCGATATCACCCGTATTATTCAATGGTCCAGCTCCGGGCGCACGATCACACAGTCTGGGCAATGCGGGAATTGCACTTTTTGCTGATCCCTTTTCTTCCTTTTACAATCCTGCTGCACTTTGCTATATTTATGCAAGCTTCCTGCTTCTGGATTTCCATTATGAAGGCACACCTGAGAATGACACACCTTTTAATCTTCCTCGTTTTTTTGGGATGACACCTGTATATTTCTCGGCAATCAATCACGCAGGAGGAATTACGTGGCATCCTTGTTTTCGAAGAACTGATGAGGAAGTTCGAAGGTTTTTTTCAAGTGAATACGGAGAAACACTCTTTGTAAATACGGTACATGAATACAGAGGTGATGAATTCTTTTTCACGATGACAACACTCTCAACGGAAACGCTTGAAAACCCTTTCAATACTCCTCTCTTCGGAATTAACATAAAGTATTATTTGACTCAACTCGCAGAATCCGAGGTAACGAGAACCCGAACCGCACCGGTTGATGCAACCAGCAATATTGATACTGGAAATGGTTTTGGATTAGATATTGGTTTTGCTTATGCAGGGGAATCCTTTGTTGTTGGCATTGCCATCAAGGATATCTTTTCCCGGGTCTGGTGGTCTGACTATGATACTGATGTTATTCCGGTAAAAGCAGGCGCAGGAATATCCCTGCTGCTATCCGAACGATTTATCTTTTCAACCGATATGCGCTATGACAATTGGTATAAAAGAACAGGAATATACTCAGGAGTCGAAGTTAATTTCCTCTCCAGCAAAACGCCTAAAACAAAACATATACCGGTTGGAGAGCCAAAACAGAAAAACTATGCAAAACAGGGAAGTATTATCCGTCTGGGGACAAAACTTGACGATGTGAAACAGCTATCCGATATAATCTACACATTCGGTTACGGATATACCTTTTCGCGATTGGCAGTTGAGATTGCTTTAATGGGTGACAGCGAATTCATTAAGAACAAATGCTTTTCCTCACAAATAAGTTTCCTTGTACTGTATTAAGGAATCCACAATTGAAATGTCTACGTTCATACCTCCCAACAGGGCTTTTGTTGGTATATCTCCATGACTATCTGATCCGCCGGTTACAAGAAGGTTCCGCTTCTCCGCAATTTCGAGGTAGTCCTTAATCTGTCTTGACGTGTGATCTGGGTGCCAGACCTCAATTCCCAGGAATGGAAAATTGAAAAGATCGAGAACAAAATTATCATTTCTGATATTTCCTGGGTGCGCCAGCACAGGGATTCCGCCCGCTTCTCTCATAAGGTCTATCGCTTCGGTTGGATTCAGTCTATACTTTAGCACGTTACAGGGTTTGCCGTTTCCAATATATTTTACGAATGCCTCTTTGTAGTTTGTAATTTTCCTTGATTCAAGCATTGCCTGAGCTATGTGAGGTCTTCCAATTGTTCCCTCACCGGCTAACTTTTTTACAAAATCAAAATTCACAGTAAAACCATAGTTTTCAAGTTTCCTGAGGATCCCCCTCGCCCTTTCTTCCCTGTATTCTCTCATCTGAGATAGCTTTGTGTACAATCTTTTATCATGTTCATCAAAGAGATAACCGAGAACATGTATTTCGATATCCTGGTAAATGGCGCTCAGTTCAACACCGGAAACAACCCGTATACCCATCTCCTTGCCGTACAACTTTGCGGGGTCAACCCCTTTTGTCGTATCGTGGTCTGTAATGGATAGTGCATCAAGATGCTTCGCTTTTGCCTTTTCAACAATTTCAAGGGGGGTATACGTTCCATCAGAATAACGGGAGTGTATATGGAGATCACACAAACCCATAATTATTCTGAAAGCCCAAGGTCCTGAACGACATCACGAACAAGGTGTTCATCTATAAGTGGCTTTTTCAGGAGATATCCTTCAAGGAGTACATTATCACAAATGGTATTGATCATTCTTGGCTTTCCTTTTGAGTAGGTATGGATTATGTCCATTGCCTCATCCGTAAAAAGCGGGCTTTCTCTTCCTGCAACACTCAGCCGGTGGCTAATATATTTCTTGGTAGATTCAGCTGCAAGTGCATCAAGCCGTATTCTCATTGACACTCTCTGATAAAGCGGTTTATCCAGCTTAAGGTAATCCTCCATTTCAGGGAGCCCGAAAAGAATAAATGTAATAAGATGACCTTCTTCAAACTGAATATTGAGGAGACCACGTAATTCTTCCATAATATCCTTATTCTTAAGCATATTTGCTTCATCAATGAGAACCACTGCTTTTCTTCCTTCTTCCTTTAATTGAGTGAGCTGCTGGTAAATATTCGAAATTATTTCAACTCTCTCGTCGTTCTCACTTTCAACCCCGAACTGATTGCCAATTTTTTTCAATAACCAGATTGGCGTTATTTCCGAATGAATAATAACGAGTAATGCAACCTCAAAATCATCCGAGGAGGTGAGGTTATCAAGTACAATGCGGGAAAGCGTTGTCTTTCCCGTCCCAATATCACCCAGGAGAATAGCTAATCCCACCATTGTCTCTGCAGCATGTGTTAGTTTGACAATTGCCTTCGAATGCTGTGGACTATCATAATAAAACCGGTCGTCAGGCGAACTTGAAAATGGATGCAATGTTAATTTATAGTAATTCTCATAATCCACTTTTTTCTCCCTTCATCAAAATCTGTAGATCAAATATACGAAATTTTCTTTTTCCTTTTCGTCATCATCTTTTCTTTTGGCTTTTCTTTTTTTGCCTTTACTGTTTCTCTGGCAGGCTCCTTTTTCTTTCCACCAACAGCCTCTACAACTTCCTTGGGCTTCTCTTTCTTTGCTTTCTTTTCGGTCGCAGCTTTGGCAGGTCTCTTTTCAACTTTTTTTGGCTTTTCTTCTTTCTTTGCCACCTTATGCTTTCCTGTTCGCTCCTGGAGCTCTTTTAGTTTCGCTAAGGTATCCTGAAATTCGATATCAACACTTAGAATCTCCTTGAACAGTTGAGTTGCTTCATTGTTTTTATTTATCCGCTCATACATCCCAGCAAGATTATACTTCAAACCGAGGAATTCAACATCCTTATGTCCCTTCAGCAATAATACTTCCTTTACAATCTTTTCGGCTTCAGCAATATCACCTTTTTCCATCAGGCATAGTGCCAGAATTTCAATAGATTTTAGTTTTATTGCTTCACCCCTGGATGCTTTCTCAAATTCAAGAATAGCTTCTTCCAGAAGTCCCATTTCCTTGTATGTAATCCCAAGATCGTAGTGGCTATCAAAATCGGTGTCTTCTATATTTTCAAGAACACCTTCTTTGAACTCCTCAAGCAAATCCTCAAATGTTATTGGTTCGTCAACTTGCGTATCTTCTGCAACCGTAAACTTCACAGCTTTTTTCTCTTCTTCCTTGAGAAGATCTCCTAATGAGATGGAAGGTGTTTCTACCTTGGTAACCTTCTCCTTTTTCTTTTTCGCCTTTTTCTCTTCTTTTGCCTTACCGTGAATCTGCTCTATGTTCTTTTTGAGCTTATCTTTTTTAGACGTAAGATCAAGTGCCCGTCCAAATGCTTTTTCAGCTTCTTCACTTGCGCCCTTCCTGAAAAGACATTGTCCAAGATCAAAATTCCACTGGGCTGCAGTCTCCTTGTCTTGGCTTTTGAGTGATATCTCTATGAGCTTCTGTCGTGGTCGTAACTCAAGTGGACGAATGTCAATAATTTTTTTATATGTCCTGATTGCCTTAGCGTAGTTATTCTCCTCTAAATACATCTGACCCGCTTTATACAGATAATCAATTGCTTCATTTTTTGAATTGACGGAAAGGCAGAGCTCAGCAAGTTCCTCAAAATTAGTCCATTGGGTAGGAGCAGATTGCAAATCTGACTTATCGGGGGGAGGAAGATTCTCGACTGTTACAGGCTCCCCCTTTGAACCCACAGAGGATGCCTGGATCTTCGCAATCTCATCTTCTAAAGAAACCTCTTCCTCAACATGAACCTTCTTCTTCGCTTCTTTCTTCTCCTTTTCTACCTTCTCAATGGGCTTTTCCGTGACCGTTGCTCCAGCTTGCATCATATCTTCCATGGTGAACCCTTGCCTGATAATAAGATCTTTCCCCTCTTCCTCCGTCCCGGTAGGTTCTTCCTCCTTTTTCTCCTTCAATGACATCATTTCAATCTTGAGAGCCGCTAATTTCTCCTCAATTTCTGGTAGTTTGGATTGCTTTCCTTGCTGGATAAGTAACTCTTCAATCCTTTCCAATTCTTCGATTGCTGCTTCCTTCTCGCCTTCCGCCACATAAAGATCGACAAGCCTTTCACGTATATCTACTTTTGATGGACCAAGTTCTATAACCTTTCTGTATGCTTCTATCTCCTTTTGTTTATTGCCTTCCTTCCTCATCCGCGAAGCATATTCCAGATAGTTTATTACCGCTTCTCCTATGAATCCCCTTTCAACATAAAGGTCAGCCAGATCATTGTATACCTCTGTTTGTTCTTTATCCGTTCTTAATATTTTCTTGCAAACGGCGATTGCATTGGGGTAGTATTGCACCTTTATATACATTTCAAGAGCTTCCTTGAATTGGGTTACTGCGTTATCCTTCTGTCTCATTTTCAAATATACATCTCCAATAAGGTTGTATATTCCTGGCTCGTCAGGATCCATCTCTTTCACTTTTTCGTAAATTTGAAGGGCTTTGGCATAGTTGCCTTTTACCACCAACTTTGCAGCCTGACCTTTTAATGCAGACACATTTGCCATTATTCGCTTTCTGGTTCGGATACTAATCCCAATGATTCAGATGCAAGATCAACGATTTCCCCTGTTATTGGTTTTTTCTGCAAAAGAACTGCCTCGAGCAGTGCATTATCACAAATTGAATTAATGATTCGGGGTTTTCCCTTACTCCATCTGTATATCTCCTCTAACGCATCATCGGTAAAAATTTCATCATGAGCACCCGCAATTTTCAACCTGTGCTTTACATAGTCAAGAGAAGAACTCTTTGACATAGCCTTGAGTGAAATGATGTACGCAATTCTTTGCCTTAACGATTCATTCCTATTTACCAGCTCTCTTAATATTGGCATACCGCAGAGAATAAAAGTTATGAGTTTCTGCTCCTCATGCTCAATGTTCAATATACTTCGCAATTCCTCCAGGTTTGCATCACTCTGTAATTTGTTTGCTTCATCAATGATTATGATCGGTTTTCTTCCTATATCTTTTAATTCAAACAGTTTTTGAGAAATTAATTGAATTATGTTCTTTTCGCCACTACTATTCTTTATCTGCAAGAGTTCTGCAATCTTTGAAGTAAGCCACTGCTCTGGATAATCGTTCCTTGTTAAAACAAGTATTCCTGGAAGATACTCCTTTTCATTGAGCAGTGAAGCAAGAATCTTTCTCGAGAGCGTGGTTTTTCCTGTTCCTGCCACACCGGTGAGAACAACAAGGCCCTTCATTCTTTGGGCTGAATACATAATTCTCAAGAACGGCTTTGCATGCTCTGGACCGCTGAAGAAGAATCGCGGATCGGGAACATTCGAGAATGGTTCCTGTTCAATATTAAAAAAAGACTCATATTCCATCTTTTCTCCTTCTTACGTGTATAGGATTCTTTCCTGTAGTGTTACTTTTTTCTCTATCCCTGCTGTCTTTTTTTCTGGCTTCAGTTTTCTTTCTTCAGCTTTTTCTTCTCTCTTTTCTTCAACCTTTGCCGGTTTTACCTCTTTCTCAGGCGTTTCAACAGCCGGAATGGGTTTCTCAAGAACTTCTTTTTTGGTTTTGGATTCGGCTTCCGCTTTCTCTATGAGGTCCTTCACTCCTTTAATCCTTTCAACGATATCGAGATACTCTGCATCCTGCTTCAAAGCCTGTTCATAAATCTTCAGTGCTTCCTGCAAATTATTACTTTTTTCATGAAGACTGGCAAGTTTGTATTGAATCGGTGCAATTTCCTTTCCGTCAAATTCACCGCTTTCGATTGCATCATGGAGAACCGCAAAGGCAGCTTCCTCATTATTCTGGTCAAAACAAATTTGGCTTTGGAGAACGTATGCCTTAATTTTCTCGCGGGATTTAGGTAACTGAAATAGCTTCTCAAGCTCCCTATTGGCCTTCTCATACTTGGCGAATTCCTTCAACATAACGGCAACCGTATACCGAATCCGTGACTCATGCTTATTGTTCAGATTGGGCAACTTTTTTTCAAGGTCCTTTTTTCTTCCTTCAAGATCCAATTCCTCTTCC
>SOKD01000163.1 GCA_004376305.1 Candidatus Cloacimonadota bacterium
GTGCCTTGGGTCCTTTTCGTGGTGTCCCGGGCGAGGGGAAAAGATTGATACGGGACTTGGATTTACCTGTGTTATTGATTATGCGCATACTCCCGATGCGCTGTTCAACCTTTTCTCAGCTGAGCGGGAACTCACGAGGCGCAACCTTATTTGTGTCTTCGGTGCAGGTGGTGATCGGGATGAAGGGAAGAGACCCGAAATGGGCAAAGCTGCCGCAGCCCTCTGTGATATAGTGATTCTCACATCGGACAATCCACGAAGTGAGAAACCGGAAGTAATCATTAATGATATAGCAAAAGGAATAAATGGTAAAAAAGTTACCATTGAAATAGATAGAAAGAAGGCAATAGAGGTTTCAATTGCCATGGCACAAAAGGGTGATACCGTTATAATTGCCGGAAAGGGACATGAAATGTATCAGGAAATAATGGGAAAGCGCATTCTTTTTAGTGATCGGGAAATAGTCGAGGATTTCATAAGAAAACGTAAGAAGGGAAAAGATGAGAGTAAATAGGTTAACATTTGATTTTCTGCTGAAAGCCACGGGAGGAAAGCTGAACGGTCGACGGAGACGTATCACCGGTGTTTCTGTCGATTCACGGACCATCAAAAAAGGCGAGGTCTTTTTTGCAATAAGAGGCGAAGTGTTTGATGGGCACGCGTTCTGCAAGGATGCCTTGAAAAATGGTGCGTCATGCGTGGTTGTAGAGAAGGATTGCGGATTGAAAACCGGCTACATAAAGGTACAAAATACACTTGCCGCTCTTGGCCATGTTGCAAGAAGGTGGAGGCAACAATTTACAATGCGATGTGTTGCCATAACAGGTACCAGTGGAAAGACAACAACCAGAAGGATTGCGGCGCATCTTCTCAAAGGTCAGTTCGCATGTTGTGAATCGATGAAGAATTATAACAACCTGGTCGGTCTTCCTTTTGCCGTACTGCAAATAGAGGAGAAGACGGAAATTGCGATCATTGAAATGGCGATGAATAGACGTGGGGAAATAAAGAAGCTTGCACAAATTGCTGATCCTGATATGGGTGTGATTACCAATGTAGGAAGAGGGCATCTTGAATTTCTTGGTTCACTGGGGAATGTTGCTGCTGCGAAGGCAGAACTTCTTCAATACCTGAAGCAAAGAGATGTTGCGGTTTTAAATGCAGATGACCCTTACGTTATGAAGATACAGAGAAAAACAAAAGCAGCCATTATAACATATGGGATCGATAATAAAGCTGATTTTGTAGCGGGTTCGCTACGGATTGGAAAACGGGGATCAACATTCTCCGTGAATGGGGAAAGTGGATTTTATGTTCCTTTGATTGGAAAGATAAATATATATAATAGCCTGGCTGCAATTGCTGTTTCGAGTCTTTTGGGGCTCGGGAGCAAAGAAATGAAGAGACGGTTACGTACGGTCAGGGCGGAAAAGTTTAGGATGAACAGGATTTCGATAGCAGGGGTTATCCTCTACGATGATAGTTACAATGCAAATCCCGATTCAATGGGTGCTGCAATACGCATAGCAGCGCGAGAGGAAGGAAAGCGCAGGATAGCCTGCCTGGGAGACATGCTTGAACTTGGCAAACAATCTCCGGTATTCCACAGAGAAGTGGGACGAAGTTTGCGACAGCATGGTTTCGATATTGTTTTTCTCTATGGTCCACTTTCCCGTTCTATACAAAAGGGTTTTGAAAATAATGGTTTTAGCGGAAAGGTATTTCATTTTTCAGACAGAGAAAAGATGATACGGAAGCTGGTGCGAACGGCCAAAAAAGGAGATATTGTGCTCATCAAGGCTTCACATAATAATAGGTTTGATTTCGTTGCAGATGCGCTCATCAAAAGCTTGAAAGGAAGAACATAAATTGCTTTATTTGTTACTGGAACCATTAAAAGAGCATTTTTCCTTTCTGAATGTTTTCAGATACATAACGTTTCGAGCGAGTTATGCTGCCGTGACGTCGCTGGTCCTCTGTTTTATCCTGGGTCCGCCTTTGATCAGGTGGCTCAAAAAGATAGGTATCAGGGACAATCTCAGACCGTACCTTGAACATATCCATCGAAGCAAGAAGGGGACACCAACCATGGGTGGTATCATTATGCTTATGAGCATCACCATCTCTATTTTCCTCTGGGCTGATCTGGGCAATCGATACATTCTCATTGTTTTGTTTTCTCTCCTCTGGCTGGGAGGGATTGGCATTATTGATGACATTCTAAAGGTAAGGAGGAAGACCGGTCTCAGTGCCAGAACGAAATTGCTCGGTCAATTTGTCATTGGTCTTACGCTGGGACTTATCCTGACATTCAAACCCCAGGTAGCGGGTTATGAAAATATGACAAGTGTACTCTTTCTTAAGAATGTCTTTCTTAATATGGGTATCTTCTATACGCCATTCATAATATTTGTAATCATCGGCACTTCTAACGCGGTTAACATTACCGATGGTCTTGATGGTCTTGCAACCGGTCTTATTGTTGTTACCGCTATTGGATATGGCATACTGTGTTATATTACGGGAAATGTAAATATAAGTGAATATCTCAATATCCTTTTTGTGCACGGAAGCGGTGAGTTGACAATTCCCTGTGTATCAATAGCAGGCGCAGCGCTTGGATTTCTCTGGTTCAATTCATATCCTGCACAGGTTTTTATGGGTGATACCGGATCCCTTGCCCTTGGCGGGATTCTTGCAATTACAGCCATCCTTATCAAACAGGAAATACTGCTTATGCTACTTGGTGGCTTTTTCCTGATTGAAGCGCTGTCGGTAATTTTGCAGGTTCTCTATTTTAAAATCACAAAAGGGAAGCGGCTTTTCAGGATGGCACCTATCCATCATCATTTTGAGAAACTTGGGTGGCCTGAACAGAAGATTGTCGTAAGGTTCTGGATTATTGCAATTCTTTTAGCTCTTATTGGTTTGAGTACACTAAAGATCCGGTAGGATTGAATCGTATGAATGTAAGGGGAATGAAGGTATCAGTGATAGGTCTGGGAAGAAGCGGTATGGCAGCATCGAGGTTGCTCCTTAAAAAGGGTGCATTCGTTTTTGGTAGTGATTCAGGAACGCCCCCTATTTCGCTCAAGGGATTTGATTATGAGACAGGTGTTCATTCCGAACGCATCTTTGATGCAGAGCTTATTGTTACGAGTCCTGGGGTACCAAGTGACCATCGGATATTGAAAGAGGCTCGAAGGAGAGGGATTGAAGTTATCGGGGAGGTTGAACTTGCATCGCAGTATTTTGATGGACAGATGATTGCTGTTACAGGAACCAATGGCAAAACAACGACATGCGCACTTATTAAAGCAATGCTCGATAAGGGAGGATTCAAGGCTGCGCTCGGAGGCAATATTTCACCGGGCATTCCACTTTCACAGGTAGTTCTGAATGCAGATACAGAAACTATTATTGTTGCTGAAATTAGCACCTTTCAACTGGAGACGATAAAGGAATTTAAACCAAATATTGGCATTATTACCAATATTTCTGCTGACCATATGGATAGACATAAGGATTTTAGAACGTATGTTTCACTTAAAAGAAAACTGTTTATTAATCAGGATGCTCATGATTTTTGCATTCTCAATTTCGATGATGAAATTACGAAAGAGATCAAGAAAGAGGTAACCAGTCAGGTTTTCTTTTTTAGTGTTAAGAACGAAGTTGAAAATGGAGCATTCTTGCGTAAGGATGATATCTGGTTTAACAGACAACAGAACGGAAAGATGCTTTTCAGAAGACAGGATGTACTGTTACCAGGAGAGCATAACCTTGAAAACATTCTTGCTGCATCGGTTGCCTGCATGCTTGCCGGTTGCAATGCTGAGTCCATCAGTACCGTGGTGCAGACATTTTCTGGAGTTCCACACCGTCTTGAGTTTGTAAAAAAGATTAAAGGTATTACATTTGTTAATAATTCTATGTGCACAAATCCTGTTGCATTCAGAAGAAGCCTTGAGGGAGTAACTACACCGTTTGTTTTAATTTGTGGAGGGAGAAATAAGAATCTTGCGCTGGAGCAAATGATTGCTCCAATACGGAAGGCAAAGTATACGGTCATTATCGGCGAAAGTGCACCTCTTCTTGCCCGGTATCTAAAAGAGAAAGGGTATGAAGAATTTTCGATTGCAAAAACTATCGATGAGGCAACAAATGTTGCATATGCACATGCTTCGGTTGGCGATACAGTACTCCTTTCACCTGGAGGGTCCAGTTTCGATATGTTCAAGGATTTCGCCGACAGAGGAAAAAAGTTTAAAGAGAGTATCAGGAGATTGACGAATGGTAAAGACGAGCGTTAAGGAAATCGACATACTTTTCCTCCTCTCTGTGCTTTCACTTGTCTCAATTAGCATTGTGATGGTTTACAGTTCTTCAGCATTTTATGCACTTGAGATAACAAAACTTAAAAGTACAGCGTTCTTTCTTAAAAGACAGCTCGTTCCCATTTTTCTTGGAATTGGAATTTTTATGATCGTTTCCCTGACAAAGTATACGATCTGGAAGCACTTTGCCAAGTTCTTTCTCATACTCGGCTTTTGCATGCTTATATTCGTACTCATTTGGGGAGTAGAGATAAATGGTGCAAGACGATGGATTATTGTTATGGGAAGGTCATTTATGCCAGTTGATTTTGCCCGTCTCTTTCTCTTTGTATACCTGGCAAGTGCTCTCAGTTCAAAGAAGCTGAACAAAGAGGATTTTGCACAAGGATTCCTTCCTCTTTTTGGGATCATCCTGGCATATGTTCTGCTTATCCTGTTACAGCCAAATTTTTCTTCTGCACTTTCCATTCTGCTCGTTTCAGGGTTACTGCTTTTTGTTGGTGGAGTGAAAACACGTCATCTGGCGGTTTGTCTTGTTGTTCTACTGCTGTGTATTCCAATTCTGGTCAAAGTGTTGCACTTTCAATATGTTGTGAGAAGGATTGATATGTTCGTTAGTTTCCTGCAGGGAAATCCGCCCTATCAGATTCAGCAGTCACTCATCGGTATTGGTTCAGGAGGGTTTTTTGGTCTGGGATTGGGAGCCGGGAAGGAAAAACTGCTCTTTTTGCCAATGTCATATTCTGACTTTATTTTTTCCATTATTGCAGAGGAATTGGGTTTTTTGAGAGCAAGCTTTATTCTTGGCTTATTCCTTTTGTTGTTTGTTCTTGGTATTAAAATTTCAAAGAATGCAAAAGATGATTTTGGCCGTTTACTCGCGTTTGCGCTGACGGTTAATATCTTTGTTAATGTACTCCTCCACGTTGGAATTGTCCTTGGTGTTTTGCCGACATCCGGTTTGCCCCTGCCGCTGGTAAGCTTCGGAGGGAGTTCTCTTCTGGGGAATTTTATCGCAGTGGGCATTCTACTCAATATTTCTTTGAATAGCAGAAAGGAATCTCATGAAAGTTATTATAGCAGCGGGTGGAACCGGGGGACATCTTTTCCCTGGAATCGCCATCGCTCGTGAGATGAGAAAAATTAACAGAAAAATGCAATTGGATTTTATTGTTACGAAGAAAAAATCAGAATCAAGAACGGTTTTGAAGGAAGGTTTTTCCTGTTATTCACTTCCCGTCAAGGGTTTTCTTGGCAAGAACTATTTTGAGAAGATGATAGTTTTCCCTTTATTTCTTGCCGCAAGCATCCTGCTTTTTCTCTTTATTTACTTAAGAAGAAAGCCGCGAGCTATTGTGGGGACAGGCGGTTATGCTTCGTTTGTTCCGCTGTTTGTTGGTGTATTATTCAATACGCCAACCCTTATCAGCGAACAGGATAGTTACCCGGGACTTACAACGAGGATGCTTTCTCGATACGTTTCAGAGGTTCATCTTGCCCACAGGAAGGCGGGATTGTTTTTAAAAGCAAAGCGTGTGTTTGTAACAGGTAATCCACTCAGGGATTCTATCAGAGAAGGAACGAAGGAAGAGGCGTTAGCGCATTATGACCTTGATACGAAAAAGATGACGGTTTTTATCATTGGTGGAAGCCATGGTGCCCATTCGATAAACAAGGTTTTTGTGGATGTTTTTCTACACCACCCTTTCCCGGTAACGCAATTCATTTTTCAGACCGGAGAAACTGATTATAAATGGGTAAAGGATGCGCTGAAGGATACCAGGGCAACGGTCAGGATTTTACCCTTCATTGAGCGGATGAATCTGGCATATGCAGCAGCAGATCTTATGTTTTCAAGAGCTGGTGCGCTCACCATTGCTGAGTTGACAGCCCGGGGAATCGCATCCGTTCTCATTCCGTTTCCATTTGCTGCAGGTGGACATCAGGAGGAAAATGCCCGTTACTTAGAGACGATAGGCGCTTCGGTTTTGCTCCTGGATAGAGAATTAAGCGAGGAGCGTATAGTGCAGATTATGCATTCCCTGCTCGGTGATGAAAAACGTTTGCGGATGATGCGAACAAAAGCACGTTCATTGTGTAATCCGGACGCTGCGAAGAAGATAGCAGAGAGGGTTATTGCTCTGTCAGGAGGCAAGAGAGATGTTTCGTAACATCAAGAGGGTACATTTTGTTGGTATTGGTGGTATTGGCATGAGTGGTATTGCTGAGGTTCTTCTTAATCTTGGATTTGAAGTAACGGGTTCCGATATTGCAACATCGGAAATCACCAGGAGGTTGAAAAAGTTAGGAGCAAAGATTATGAAAGAACATAAAGCACTCAATGTATTTAATTCTGATGTTGTAGTATATTCGTCTGCTGTAAAGAGGGATAATGTGGAACTGGTAAGAGCTCAGGAGTTGAAAATACCGGTAATTCCAAGGGCTGAAATGCTTGCGGAATTAATGCGAATTAAGAAGTCCATTGCAGTTGCTGGAACACATGGGAAAACCACCGTAACGTCTTTGATAGGCTCGATTCTATCAAAAGCATCTTTTGACCCGACGATTGTTGTTGGTGGAAAACTTCGGAGCCTGAATACCAATGCGAAACTCGGGAAGGGAGAGTATCTTGTCTGTGAAGCAGATGAAAGTGATAAATCATTCTTGAAACTCCTCCCTACGTTTGCGATAATCACAACCATTGATGAGGAGCACCTTGATAACTATAAGGACATTGAGGAAATCAAAAACACATTTTTAGCGTTTTCACAGAAGGTACCGTTTTATGGATGCGTCATTCTCTGTCTTGATGAGCAAAATGTCCAGTCCATACTTCCCGATATTAAGCGAAGAACCATAACATATGGATTCTCCAGGCAGGCTGATATATCAGCAGTTGACATAGAGATTGATAATTTCCATTCTCATTTTACGGTTGTAAGCGGAAAGGAAAGTATAGCAAGGATTGATCTCAATATTCCTGGAAGGCATAATATTCAGAATGCGCTGGCTGCTATTGCAATGTGTCTTGAGCTTGATGTTGACCCTGAGAAAATAAAAGAGAGTCTTTCCGAGTTTCATGGTGTTAGAAGACGATTTGAGATTAAGGGAAAAATAAACGGCATCTGGGTTGTGGACGATTATGCACATCATCCCCGGGAAATTGAGGTTACTCTGGAATCTGCAAGAGGTGGTTGGGGAGGAAGAATTATTAGCATTTTTCAACCCCATTTATTCTCCCGAACACTAAAACTGAAAGACCGGTTTGGAACATCATTTAACGAGGCAGATAAAGTTATTATAACAGATGTATATCCATCGCGTGAATCTCCCATTCCTGGAGTATCGGGGAAATTAATTTATGAAGCAATCAGAGACCACGGACATCGAAGTGTTACCTACATCAAAGATAAGGAGAACATTGTTTCCTATCTTATGAAGGAGACGAGGAAGGGGGATCTGGTGATTACGATTGGTGCAGGTGATATATACAAAATGGGCGAAAAGTTTATAAGGAAAAAGGGAGGAAAGGTACTGAAAGATGCGTATCTATGA
>SOKD01000270.1 GCA_004376305.1 Candidatus Cloacimonadota bacterium
CACAAAAAAAAAGGATATTTCTATTTTTCCTTGACAAACGGAGAAAAAGAGGTTAAAATTAGATAAGAGGAGGGCTATAATTTGCAACCAGAATATGACGGTATAATCTGAAATGTCTCTTTGAGCAAAACGCAAATGTTCTAATTTCTCTGAATCACTACATCCTGTGCGATTTGATTATGTTACCCTAAAAGTTCAGTGTTAATGGAGGCAAAAGAATATAGTACCTAGTTTGCAAATAAATGAACCGATGCGATTTATCCAACATAACCAGTGGTCTTTGGGAGGTCGTCCTTGAGATAATAAGCCCTTATGTAAGAGGAACTGAGATAGGAAGAAACCAACCTTGTCCTTGCGGCAGCGGAAGGAAATATAAATTTTGCTGCTTAAAAAAAGAGAATGGTGTCCGAGATCAGACGGATTTCGATCGCTGTTTCTTGAAAAGTGGTGAGCTTGCTTTTCAGCCTCCAAGAATTGGCGGCTATTCTCAACAGGAAACTGAGGAAATAACAACACACGTATTAAGAGTGGAAAGAATCTCTCAGAAAATAAGAACTTCACCGCCTGAAAAGATTAATCAATTACCAAAAGAGAAGCTTTCAGATTGTGAACTGTTGACTCTTGCTGAATACTATTTAGAGATTAGCAAAGAGGATAAAGCAATGGAATTATTTGCTCAAATAGTAGAGTCAGAGGAGGTTGATTCTAACATAGACTATTTTGCAATATTTGAGGAATTGATAAACTGCTGGAGGAAAAAAGATGTTGATAAATCCATTTACTTCATGCAACACCGCATGCGCAAGATTCCATGTAATCAAGACTACGATCCGGATATTGATGAACGTGATCTGGCGGATCTTTACATAGCCAAAGGCGACAATGAAAAGGCTATAGAAATATTTAAGAAATTGGTAAATCGCAATCCTGATAATATCTGGAATTATAACGGTGCCGCTTTGTCTTTGATCTATGGAGGAGAATATGAGTTAGCTGAGAAGTACATAAAAGAGGGCATAAAGCTTGCAAAAAAGACAAATGATCCAGAAGATCTATTGTCGCAATTGAAAGATATACTTGAAGAAGCAAAAGATATGCAGAAAAAGTAGAGAAAAAATGTTAATCCGTTGTACAGCAAAACTATTAAGAGAAATGGGCATAACGAATCGGGGTCACACTTCAAGATACAAAATAGCAATCATGTAAATTTATACTTTCAACAACGGGATGCTGAAACAACCCATGAGACAAGTTCAGGGCATAGTTCAGCATGACAGAGCAATGAGGCACGAGTAACGAGGGTTGGAGGAGACTTGCGGGTCAGCTATGAAAGGCAGCGTACCGACCTAATTTCATGAATAATATTCTTTCCTATTGCAAATTCATTTAGATTGTAATATATTTATATTACCTATAGCTTAGTCTTCAGAGGAAGTCAAGGTTTTTCATCCACGGTTATGAATCAAGCAGCTTTTGTTCTTTGACATCTAAAGCTCATCTGCCCTTAAGAGGACAATGGCTCAGTCAGCTATCTGGTGCTCTTGTGGCACACGAAGTTTCATTGGATCCCAGGATAGATATCGATGTATCCTGGTTACGGTACTCTCATTCAGGCTGCTCGGTCTCTTCGGACCATGACCCCGTGGAGATACCCGTTGTACGGAAGTTTACTCACGTCCTCTGAATGGTTGTTTCCGTGAGAGCATGAAGTAGATCACACGTGCTAATTTTCTCGCAACGGCGATCTTCGCAATATTCTTCCCGTGTCGCAAGAGCACTCGTTTGTATGTTGGTTGAAACCAGTAGTGACGACTCGCATGCTGAGCTGCTTCAATGAGCACCCATTTGAGCCAGTGATTGGATTGGTGCATCAACCCTCCGTGTTGTGTTACCTCAGCAGATTGACTGGTTGAAGGAGCCAGTCCTGCATATGAGACGAAGTTTTTGTCACTGTAGAATCTATCTATGGTAACAATCTCATACTTGATGTGGAAGGCGAACAAATCCCCAATACCGGGCAAGTCACACAGGAGCCTTATTTCTTCATCTTGCTTTAAGGGTTTTGTGTGGAATTCTTGTGTTGCTTGCAGTATTAGCTTGTCGAGTATCTGGATAAGATCAATATACGTTTTGAGTATATATTGATAACAGGGACGATAGGTTTTGTCAAGACTTTTTTACGTAACACTTAAG
>SOKD01000024.1 GCA_004376305.1 Candidatus Cloacimonadota bacterium
TTACAGCGCCTCCTGATGTTCAGGAAATGATAGATCAAAGGTCCGGTATGGGTGCGGTGGGCGACCTCGGTCGATTCACACAATTCTCCGCTGCGCGAGCCCTCCGTGATGCTGCGCAAGGGGCAGGTGGAGAAGGAGGGGCTGGTGGCACTGCAGGAGCCGGTCTCGGTCTGGGTGCCGGGCTTGGTATGGGAATGATGATGCCAGGTATGATCTCTCAGGCTTATCAGCAGGCTGGTACATCGATCAAGTGTCAAAAATGCGGCACAGCGAACCCCTCACATGCAAAATTTTGTTCCGCCTGCGGTGAAAAGCTCGAAATTGGAACGGTTGCTTGTCCAAAATGTAAGCAGAATGCACCTCTCGGAAGTAAATTCTGTCCAAATTGCGGCGAATCGCTTGTCACGAAAACAGTAAAATGTTCGAAGTGTGGCAAAGATATACCTGAAGGCTCACAATTCTGTCCTGATTGTGGCAGCAATCAATCAGCGACTGAACAACCAGAAGAGAAAGGGAAATAAATAGATCACTTCACTGCAAGATAAGCAGAAAATCTCTTATTCGAAATAGAACATTGGAACTATTGTGATAAAGAAACTCCTTCCCATTCTAATGCTTACTCTTCTTTTTACTTTTGAACTTCATGCATTTACATTTTCAAGTACCACGGGTTTTGCCATTCCTGTTGGAAGCTGGGCAAATCAACACAGTTCATCTCCCTTCATTTCTATTGGGTCCGTTCTTATACGAAAAAACTTCGCATCTCTTGGAATTTCCCTTGATCTCTTCTCCTTTTCCGGAAAACTCAATGAGAACTATCACCTTCAGATTGTCTCTCCGGGCACCTGTATCAAGTTCTACCCGCTCTTTTTCGCCAATAATCACATTCTCATAGTAAAAGAAACACTGTCATACGTTATTATGCAAAGAAAATTGCATGATTCATTCGAGAAAGGAAAGGATTTTGCGCTTCTATCAGCAATTGGCGCAGAATTCAAGTTCGGAGAAAACTGGTTCATTTCCTCCTGTATCGGTGATAATCACTATGCGGGTGGTATGGATATGTTCATTTTTAGCTTTGGCATTGAATTCAGAAAATGAAACAGGTAATTGCATTAGCTGCTTTATTATGCTTACTTTTTTCCTGTGATAACCCATTCACGGCTCGCATCACGGATGATTTCATCCCTATTGATATAACGGGGAATTACTGGATCTACAAAAACAACAATGAAAGCGAGAAATACCTTGAAGTCAAAGAAAACACAAATAATCTTGCATTTGATGGAAGGGAAGCAATTATAGTCGAAGAGAACTATGCAGAAACATACTGGTTTAAGGGTGAAGGTTTTGTATCGCGGTACAAACAGGTACAGATAAACTTCAACGGGCAATTATACACAATTGAGGAACGATGGCAGCATTACATTGAAATTCCAATGGTGGTTGGAAACTCATGGAAGGATGCATGGAGAGATACGATTGATTTCCTCAATGAACCGCTTTACTATGCAAGTACATTGCAGTGTTCTGTTGTGGCTATCGAAGCAATTGTTACCCAGGCTGGAGAGTTTGACAATTGCTACAAGCTGCATTTCAACTGCATCGAAGAAATTCGCTCAACTACCCTTGGTGATAGCGTTTCAGAGACATACCACTTCGAATGGTATGCACCTAGTGTTGGCTTGGTTCAATCAACTCAGGACAATCAAGACTGGAAATTGATCGACTACGGGAGCAATGAAGAAGGGGATTAGATGTGTACAATAAAGATATTCTTGGGTTGGCAATCTTCATCCTTTCCTTCGTTTTCATATCTTTCTTTCACGACAGAAAAACAATAATCCTCTGGGCAGGTGTTCTGCTCCTTTTTGTTTTCCGCCTTACTTCATTCAATAGTGCAGTAAACGTAATCAACTGGAATGTTATTGGCATCTTCTGGGGAACTGCTATTGTTGCTGAAGTTTTCATCCTATCCAATGTTCCTTCCCTGGTCGCAAATAAACTTGTCTCAAAGACAAAAACTGTTGGGATCGCCATTCTTGCTGTATCCGCATTCTCTGGATTTATTTCCGCTTTCTGTGAAAATGTAGCAACGGTTATGATAGTTGCTCCCATTGCATTCGAGATTGCAAGGAAACTGAAAGTCTCCCCCGTTCCCTTTTTAATTGCAATTGCCATCAGTTCAAA
>SOKD01000333.1 GCA_004376305.1 Candidatus Cloacimonadota bacterium
AAGGTCTCCAGAGGGTGCATCAATTCAACAAGGTAGAGTTGGTTAAAATCGTTGATCCATCAACATCATACAATGAGCTTGAGGAGCTCACCAATGATGCTGCTAAAATTCTCTCTTTGCTACAGTTACCGTACCGAGTCATAATACTCTCAACAGCTGACCTTTCATTTGCAGCGGCAAAAACATATGATATCGAAGTTTGGGCACCTGGATCGAAGAAGTATTTTGAAGTCTCATCATCAAGCAATTTCGAGGATTTCCTGGCACGACGCTCAAATATCAGAATGAGAAAAATGGGGAAACTTGTTTATCCCCATACACTCAATGCTTCAGGTCTGGCAACACCAAGGACATTCATCGCAATCATAGAAAACTATCAGGACAAGGACGGGTCTATTCGTATCCCGGATGTTTTAGCTCCCTACATGGGAGGAATTGAAAAAATTAAAAGCTCATAAGGGATTCACGATGCATGATGGAAGCAGAACAGACTATTTGATGAGTTGTATTGGTTAGCGGTCAACCTTATCCTCCATCCCTTAAATGACCATGTCTGCGCTCAATAAAACTAACGAACGGAACAATCAAAACGAACGTATTATTTATCCAAAATGCTCAGTATGAAAGATGATGGCACACTTAAAAAGGAAATTTGCACAATTGCTGCAATAATCTATGAAAAAGGATTTGTGGTAGCAACTGATGGAAATGTGAGTGCCAGAACTGCAGATAATTGCATATTAATTACACCAAGTGGACAAAGGGCTGTTACCGTTGAAGATATTGTAAAACTTGACCTTGATGGCACCATTTTGGGGTGCAAACAAAATCCTTCATCGGAATACAGAATGCATATTGAAGTTTACAGAAGGAGAACAGATGTACAGGGTATTATTCATACCCATCCTCCCTATGCAACAGCCTTCGCAGTTGCAGGAATACCACTCGAACCAATTATAGCCGAAGCAGTTTTCGCAAATGGAAAAATCCCTATTACTCCTTATGCAACTCCTTCAACGGAAGAGGTTCCTAAAAGCATTAGTGAATTGATCAAAAACCACGGCGCGCTTCTCCTCGCACACCACGGATTGCTCACCGTAGGGAAAGATCTGCTGGATGCATTGAACAGAACAGAACGGGTTGAATTTCTCGCTCACGTTTCTTTTTTGGCAAAAATGCTCGGAAATGCCGTTCCTCTTTCGCCTGAAAGGATTGAAAAACTTATGAAACTCCAGAAATAATGATTTTACTCACATCCATAACCTTCATTGAGAATTGAGAAGCGAGGGACCGGTTACGTTATGGTTCGTCTAAAAGCATAATCGCACCCATCTGGATGATAAGAAAATAAACACAATGAACGCAAAAAGGGGACTTATCGTTAATCATGAGCAATTCAATGATCGTAAACGAGTCAATGAAAAAGCACTTCTTTTCATCATTGCAGCTCTTTTCCTGGTATCATCAGCTTGCACCAAGAAAGCACTTTACAAGACAACCAGATGGGGCGTTCCCATTGTCCGCGTTCTTGTGGCTGATGAGCAACCATATGTAGCAATCTATTCCGAGACAATAGTAAGTGTCAGAAGTTCGCGGAAAGATTTCAAACTCAAAGCATTTGATACACTCACCAATGCACAAACCGATAACTATCAGTTTCCCCTGGAATTTGAAAATAAGAGGGGTGTTCCTATATTTGTAAGTGGAATCGGGTATCCTGGAAAGGTAAATGTTCTCTTGAACTCACAACTAAAAGTCATTAATGTGATAGATATGGAAACATACGTAAAAGGTGTTGTTCCCCACGAAATTGGCACACGTCCGATTGATGAACTCGAGGTAGTGAAAGCACAGGCTATAGCAGCAAGGACATATGCTATCAAACACCTCAACCTCGATAGAAATCCGACCTACGATCTGGTTGCTTCTGTTTATGACCAGGTTTACAAAGGCTTTCAATACAGAAATGCTCTCTCCGATAGTGCGGTTACTGCTACGTACGGCGAAATAATTGCCTATAACGGTGAACCGATAGAAGCAAAATACTCATCAACCTGTGGTGGAATCACATCAGATGTAACTGATAACTGGGGTAACGATCGGGTACCCTATCTCAGGAGCATCAAAGATGAACCATCTCCTGCATTTGGTGCACAAGAACCCTTCTGCAGTATCTCACGGCTCTACACATGGGAAGAAAAATTCTCCAGAGAAGACTTCTACCGCATGATACGGGGAAATCTTTACGGCACGGATAGCACCGGTCACATTGCGGAAAGACCCTCCATTACAGGCTTCAATCTAAAAAGAAATCCTCGCTCAAAAAGAGTTACAACACTGGAAATTAAGACCGAAACAGATGAATTTGTATTTAAGGGACTGGATATCCGTAAGGTCCTCAAAGAAGAAGATAGATTACTCTGGAGCAACTATTTCTTTATAAAAAGTACTCAGGATTCAATATTTATTCAGGGAAAAGGTGCAGGACATGGATGCGGGATGTGTCAATGGGGGGCAATTGGCATGGCACAAAAAGGATACCAATACAAAGAAATTCTAAAGCACTATTACAGGGGTACAAATGTCAAAAAATTGTACTGAATCTTCACGCAATGCAACAATACACATAAAGAGCTCATCTTTAATCTCCTTTATCATGATTATTCTGTTTCTGTCGCTTAGCTGCGGTCCCAGAAGGTTAATTAAAAACAACGAGATGGACGATACGCTCACCATCGGCACAATCAGCTTTGATGGTGCAAAAACAATCAAAGAAGGCCAATTAAGAAAGGCAATGAGAATCATTGGTGAAGGGGATGAATACAGCGAATACAAAATCAGGATTGGGCTGGATAACATAATTTATTACTACAGAACAAAAGGGTTCTTTCAAGCAAAGATTACCTCACAGAAGGGAAAATTCTATCCTGAAAAGAACCGTATAGATCTTTTCTTTACCATCGATGAGGGGAAGAGAGAACGTATTGCATCCATCAACTTTATTGGCAATGAGAGGATACCCGATAAGAAGCTTTCTAAAATAATTATCTTTCGAAAAGAAGAACCATACGATTACTTGAAAATATTTACGTCAAAATACAACATAACTTCCCTATACGCTCAGAGAGGATACATCTACGCTGTTGTAACAACATCACCTGAGGATAGTTTCCTCATTGATAACAATCTTGTCTTTAGAATTGAAGAAGGTGAACGTGTTTTTGTAGAAAACGTGATGATTTCAGGTAACAAATCCGTTAGACGAAAAGTAATCGAACGAGAGATAGTGGTGAAACCGGGAGATATTTATTCTCCTGAGAAGATCCATGCTTCCCAGCAGAAAATCTACGCAACCGGTCTGTTTGATGATGTAAAATTCGAGATTGCGGGCATCAAAGAGCAAAAAACAAATGTGGATATAGTTTTCAAAGTTCTTGAAGGGAAAACGAAATGGTATGCACTTGGTCTGGCATTCCAGACTCCTAATAGAATTACAACTGATATTGGCTGGGGCAACGATAACGTATTCAATAACAACCAATCAATAAATATCAATTACACCTATACATTCAATTTTGAAAGAGAGGTATGGGGTAATCTTGAAGTAAATTATACCGAACCGTACCTCTTCAGCTTTCCCATAAAGTTCAGCCTTCACCTTTTTAACGAACGAGAAGTAACATACAAAATTGAAAATGGAAGCCAGTCACAGTATTTTGCCAACATATACGGAATTAACAGCAGGATCGGACATTCCATCAACATGTCAACTGAACTTATCAGTGAGATTAAAATGAAGAAAGCAATTATAAACGTAATCGGTGATTATAAACCTGAAAAAGACATTCTAACGAATTCAATCCTTTTTGCCTATTCACAGGATACAAGAGACAATATTTTCAATCCAACCCGCGGTTTGTTCTTACTGACATCGGTTGAGTTCGCGGGCTCAATATTCAAGGGAGACAACCACTTTATTAGATACATCCAGGATATCAGTCTGTACAGAAGAGTAACCCGACGCTCTGTTATTGCTTCAAAATTAAAATGTGTGTATACCCAACCACAAAAAGGCGGCACCGGAGAATCAATATCTGTTGATGAAAGATTTGAATTGGGCGGACCAAGTTCTCTGAGAGGATATGCTGAAAGCTCCATTGGCGTGGTGGATATTAGCGGAAAGCGAAGCGGCATTTATCTCATCAATGGTGGGGAGGAATTTCGGTTCCCCCTTTATAAGTCGCTCGGGGGCGCTGCCTTCTTTGACTGGGGAGGATTGTGGCTCAACAAAGAAGATATTACGATAAAAGACATAAAGGTCGGCATTGGTTTCGGTTTACGGTACAATACAATAATCGGTCCGATAAGACTCGATTATGGATACAGGCTAACTGACCGAACAGAACAGTATAAAGGCAATGTTTATTTTGCCATAGGAAATGCTTTTTAAAATGAGAAAAAGAAAGATTCTCTGGCCAATTTTCTCCTTTATAATCCTGCTCTCTGTTGCAATGACTATTATTTCTTTTCTCATTACAAAAAGCGATTTTGTTGAAGTTCGTATCGAAAGAATTTTTAAGGACATCATTGAATCAAATTTCAACGTTACCGTGCATATTGCCGAAACCGAAGGTAACATTCTCACGGGATACGTATTTTCCGATATTGTCATACGTGCAGAAAACAGCACGAAGATTGCTACCGCAGATTTCATTTCTGTGGAATTCAATCTTTTTAATATGTTTAAACAAAAGAAAAAAATAGAAAGGATTCTCATCAAGGAACCATCTTTTGATTTTACTGATATTCAACCGCAATCACTCATTAAGAAAAAAGAACCTCAAAGAGATGCGGAGACTGAAAAGGAAACGCAATCAGCTATTGCACTCCACAATGTTTCCATTATTCGGGGAAACCTTGCAATCAAACAACGCAATAGAATATACAAAATAAAAAATCTGAATATGGAAGGCAGAGTATTCCTTTCCCCGCTCAAGAACAGAATAATCGTGGAAAAATGCAATGCAACGATCCCTTCAATTACAGACATAAAATCAATAAAGGGAACCATTATCTTCAAGGATAATATTATATCTCTCATTGACTGCTCTCTTAAAACCCTGAAGTCCTCCTTCAAAGCAAATGGCAATCTCTTTGACGAAAATAAGGGTTTGTCAGTCGTTATCGAAAATGCTTCCTTTACCGAAGTCATGAAGCTCACGCAAAGCACAGGACAGCAGATAACCGGCTCTGTAACAGGAAAACTCGATATTACGGGAAAGAAAGACAATCTCAGAACAACGGCACATATTTCAACATCAAATATCATGTACGAGGGAGATTCATTGGGTATCATCCAATGCAGCGCAACATTACAGGGAGATCAATTGAATATAGAACAAGCAAACTGGAATGCACCAGATGGTCAGGTTTCACTTAAAGGTTATGTTGATCTGAAAGATAAGATCATACATCTTGAAACCACGGTTACCGAATTAACCCTCGATAATATTATTTCAAAACTGTCCCGGAAAGAACTCACCGGGAAACTCACCGGTACCATTTTTGTAGAAGGAAAAAATTTCCGGGATTCGCAAAAACGAGAATTTGTAGTGGAAGCAAAGCTTACGAAGAGTTACCTTAAGAATCTTGATTTTGATTCTCTCAGTGCAAACGTTGAATATGCGCAGAATACATACAATTTCAAGAAGATCGATCTGTATAGAAAGGGAGGAAAAATACAGGTCAATGGAACATGGGGACAGGACAAGGACGTATTGATAAAATCAACTAATTTTATGCTCACCCCTCTCCTCAATCTTATTGGTGTTGAAAATGCAAAAGGTGTTCTCAGAATGGAAGCCCGTTACAAAGAGCAGAATGGCAAGAAAATGCTCACAGCTGAAATAGATTGTTATGAACCTTCCTTTGAGAACATACATGCAAGCCATTTATCGGCGACCATTAATTTCAATGTTCCCAACAAAAATTCCGAAGTTCTAATTCGCAACATCGACCTTCTCAATACTCACCTTGATAGTCTCAAACTCTCAGTACTCACTGATTCCTTGATCAAGAGTTTTTCATTTATCGCCCAGGGCAAAGATCTGTATCTCAATATGCGGGCGAATGTGCTGAAGGAAGATGAGCATTTTCAGTTTTTTATTGATACAGTGCACATAAAATACAAGAAAGCAGAAATAATAAATAGAAAACAAATGAAACTGGTAATGAGCGATACGAGCATTAAACTCAAAGATGGACTGCTTTACATCGCCAACATCCCCATCCGTGTCAATGCAGAATTGGATAAAACATGGAATTTTGCTCTCTGTGTACGCAGCGATAGCCTGGACCTGAGAACCATTGCAAGTCTCTTGAAGATCGAAAAGGATATGGGCGGAATGCTCGCTTTCGAAATTACGGGAAGTGGAACCTTGCAGAAACCGGAAATGCACTTAAACCTTGATATTGAAGATTTCTTCTTTGGGCAAATGCGCGCTGACAACATTATCGGTCACATGCAATACCGCAACGATGAAATACATATTTCATCGTTTAAAATTATCAAAGGCGGAGAAGTTTCAGAAGCACAGGGTATTATACCGGTCACTCTATTTATGAAAGAGAAAAACAGATCGCGCCGTATTGAGTTTACTTTAACAGCTAATAATCTTGGCGCCTGGATCTTCTATCCTTTTGATAAATTTGTACACTATGAAGGCGGTAAAGTTTACGGCAGTGTTACGGGAACCGGAACAGTCGGAAAATTGAACTTAAAGGGTGATCTGAGAATATATGCTTCGAATTTTTATATCCCTTTTCTTGGCATACGCATGAAAGAAACAGAAGGTTATATTCAGTTGAAAAGAGAAAAAATAACAATAAGGAATGTTAAGGCTATCATTGAAGATGGTTATGTTGATATAATGGGAGTGATCACTTTGGATGGTATTAAACCTGATTCGATCGACCTGACCCTATCGGGTGAACACATCTCTCTGACCGGTTTCAAGGACCTGTACTTGACGGTGAACCCCGAATTAGAACTCACCGGTCCATTCTCAAGGCTCTCCCTGCTTGGATTCGTCAGTATAGAGAAAGGAGATATAACAATCCCCTTCAGGAGAAAACGGGAACAGGGAATCCGGAAGGGAACCTTCTCTTACGACGTTGAGATTTCAGCAGAGGAAGGGAATGTCTGGTTAAAAAACGAAGATGCGGATGTTGAACTTGCAGGGCAAGTATTTGTAAAAGGAACAGGAAATGCTCCACAATTATCCGGTTCATTTGAAACAAAAAGAGGGTTCATCTACTATCTTGACAATACATTCACCATTGAAAGAGGGGTTTTCAATTTCACCAATTCACCGGAACTGAATCCAGAAATGGACCTTCTGGCAGAAACCAAAGTCCGCTATACATACAAACCTGATAAAGATTCAAAGGCTCAGGACACAACAGTTACGATATATCTCAATGTCGGAGGAACCATGCAAAAACCGAAATTCAGTGTCACTTCCTCAAACCCTTCCTTCAACGAAGAAAACATCATCCTTCTCTTGAGTCTTGGTATTACATCCCTTGAAGACATAACATCGTTGGAAAATGTAAGTAGCCTTTCTGACAAAGCAGCAAGTTATTGGATTCGACAAACCATGCTCCGTGAATTCCAAACAACCCTTGGTATTGATGCTATGGATCTCGAAACAAAACTCCTTGGGTCTCAAAAAACCGCAAAACTGACGGTTGGGAAATACATCTCAAAAGATCTGTATCTTGGAGTTACTCATGATCTTTTTGCTTCTTCGAAAGACGAATTTGAAATTGAATACAAAGTGTGGAAAGGAAG